>NZ_MQUI01000008.1:0-131747 GCF_001970915.1 Sphingomonas sp. Sph1(2015) | reverse complement strand
CGGTGAGGATGTCGCACGCCTGACCCGCCTCGTCGAACAGCAACAGGCGCAGATCGAGCGGCTGGAAGCCCGGCTGGCGGCGGTCGAAGGCGGCAAGCCCCAGGCGCTCGCCGCCGCCCCGCTCGGCCAGCCGCTGCCCAGCGACGCGCATCCCCTCACCCCGCCGCAGATCACGGCACAGGCCAGGCAGGCTGCTCGTACGCCCGCGCCGCTCGGCCAGTCGCTGCCCAGCGATGCACACCCGCCCTCGCTCGACGCGCGTCTGGCGCGGATCGAGAAGGCGCAGAAGGAAGGCGTGCACGTCGACTGGTCGAAGGGCACGCCGGAGTTCACCAGCACGGACGGCAAATTCTCGTTCCGCCCGCGCGGCCGTATCCTGGTCGACCTTGCGACCACGACCGGCAGCACGCTCCCGAGCCGGAACATCACTGCCACCACCGCCCGCTCGCTACGCCTGGGTTTCGAGGGATCGATCGGATCACACCTCTCCTATCTGCTGGAGGGCGATTTCGCCGACAACAACCCGGCGATCAAATCCGCCTATCTCGCCTGGACGACCGGCTTTCTGGGACAGCAGGCCGAGTTCGCAATGGGCAACCGCCTGAACGATCGCGGGCTGGACGGGTCGAGCGGCACCATCTCGGTCCCCTTCATGGAACGCAATTTCGTCGGCGCAGGGATCATCCCCGTGCGCGGCTTCTTCGGACTGGGCGCGGCCGCCCGCGTATACGGCGATGGCTGGCATGTCGGGGTGCAGGTGTCGGGCGACGACATCAGCAATCCGGGCACGGAAAGCGACGGCCTGAGCATCGCGGGGCGTGCGCATTGGAACCCGGTCAAGACCGCCGGCTGGCTGGTCCATCTGGGCCTCTGGGGCTTTCGCGAGACGATCGCCGCCGATGCGACCCGCCCGACGCGCAGCATCGCGGTCGGCGGCTTCTTCAACGACAATCTCCGCATCGTGCCGGGCACGTTCACCGGCGCGCGGACGGGCGCAGGCTATGGTTTCGAGCTGGGCACCTTCCACAAGTCGCTCTGGGCCTATGGCGAATATGGCAAGCGGCGGATCGAGAACCGCGCGGGCGCCTCGACCGGCCAGTCGGCCTGGGCGGTGCAGGCGGGCTGGTTCCTGACCGGCGAGACCCCGCCCTATCTGACGCGCGGCGGCGTATGGAGCCGCCCCAAGGTGCTGCGTCCCTTCACCTCGGGCGGGCGCGGGGCGATCGAGCTTGCCACCCGTTACGAGGAACTGGATTACAGTGACAATCCTACGGCCGGACGCGGCACCGCGCTGACGCTGGGCATCAACTGGTATCTCAATAATTTCGTCCGGCTGCAGGTGAACGCGATCGACTGGACCATTGCCAATCCCGTCCAGCTCCGTGGAGCCAAGGACCACGGCCAGACCCTGATCGGGCGCGCCCAGATCGCCTTTTGACGGCACGGAGCGCAAGCGCGTGCCCCATTGCCGACCGTGACGTGCCCGGACTGGACGAATGCCTTATGAAACGGGCGAGCTGTACCGGCTGAGAAGCCCGACCCGATCGCCCTGTCGCCGCATCCTGCAGCACGACGCCGTCCGCCAGATAACGCGCCAGCCGCGCCCAGGCCAGGGTCGGGTCGAACAGTACGCGGAGCAGGTCAACACCCGGTACAGCCCGGTTTTCGCCCCCTGCGGTCAACGGCAGCCGCCCGTCACTCTCGAATAGGTCGCGTGCCGATCGACATCCCCGCCTGGTCGCGCACGACGATTGACCCCGCCTGATGGTGGAGCTGCCCCGGCATCGAAAGCGCGGCCTTCCCTATATGCCAGAGCGGGGTTCGCAACGATATGCACCATCCATCAAGAATCGGATCCCGACATGGGACCGACGTGATGCGAGGGGCATCGCCGGTCGCGACCCGAAACAGCTCCCGCCCAATGGCTGGCACCTCCCCCTATCTTCACAAACACGGAAAGGGCCTGCCTCAAAATCGTGGACCGTGCGTTGGACCTAGGAAGAAGGAGAAGGTCATGTCCCAGGAAGTCCCCACGGCCCCAGAACCTGCCAGCTTTGCCGATCTGCCTATCCAGCCGACCGGATCGGGCGTACAGGATCTCGAGATCGCCTATGAGCAGATGCAACTGGCCAATGGCGACCCCGCATCGGCGGACGAACTGCGGGGCCAGGGCGTCGAGGGCGTTTCCCGCCACGACACCGTGATGCCGATCGAGGATGAGGAAGCCGCGATCATCAGTGCCGCCCATCCGAGCTGACCGCGCACCGGGTCCGCTGCATTGGCCCCTATGGCCACGTCGCGCCGACGCTGGCCTTAGGGTTCCTCCCATCGTAAACCGCGTCCGCTTGCAAGGGAGACGCAGATGGGCACCCAGCCTTTGACGGACGATCAGGCCATCATGGGGTCGGACGCCTTGATCGTCGTCGATCCGCAGATCGATTTCTGTCCCGGCGGCCGGTTGGCCGTGGCGGGTGGCGACGAGATCATGGCGGATATCGGCGCGCTCGCCTCGCGTTTCCGCCACGTCGTCGTCACGCAGGACTGGCACCCCGCCGGACATCTGTCTTTTGCGAGCAGCCATCCCGGTCGGCAGCCGTTCGACAGGATATCAATGCCTTATGGCGAACAGGTGTTATGGCCCGATCACTGCATCCAGGGAACGGCCGGAGCCGAATTCCATCCCGGCGTGCAAGGCGCGATCGACCGTGCCGACCTCATCATCCGGAAAGGCTGTAATCCACAGGTCGATTCCTATTCGGCCTTTTATGAGAATGACCAGACGACGAAGACCGGCCTTGCGGGCTATCTCCGTGACAAGCAGGTCCGACGATGCGTGTTCGTCGGGCTGGCCTATGATTTCTGCGTGGCCTGGTCGGCCCTGGATGCCCGGCGCGAGGGTTTTGAGGCCGTCGTCCTGAAGGATCACACAAGGGCAATCGGCATGCCGCTTGGCGACGGGACGACGATCGAGGAAGCAGAGGCACGGTTCCGCGCCGCCGATGTCCGGTTCATCGGGCGGGTAGCTTGGTCCCCAGCAGCACCAGACGATCGCCCGTAATCCCGAACCAGTGCGGCACCCCCGCAGGGAGCAGCAACACATCGCCGGGTCGCAGGGGGCGCGTCGTACCCCCCTCGATCCGCTCACCCTCGATCAGGTCGGCGCGGCGCGTGGCCGGCGCGACGAGGGTGCCGCCGGAGATCAGCGTACCGGCCCCTTCCAACACGATGGCATATTCCGCTTCTGCCGGATGAACCGCCGGACGACCGGGCTTCTTCCATATTTCGATCGCGGCGACACGCGCGCCGTCGCGGAGCAGCGGACGCCATGCAAAGCCCTGGCCCGGCTTCATGTCGGCCAGCATCGCCGCGATCTGCGTACGGACATCGCTGGCACTCGCCAGATCGGGCGCGCCGGGACCGGCGGGAACGTTCGCCGATTGCGCCGTCGCGCCGGTCGACGCCACTGCGCCCGCCAGCAGCACCGCCGCCATAGCGGCAGACATTTTCCTGATGGGACTCCGCATCTTACAACCCCTCCCTGTTATCGGATCGTTGTTGCATCAAGAGGCGACCGGGGCAACACGCCCGCACCCGATGCCCCATCCGTCATTCCCCAGACGCGGTCTTGCGCCAATCACGATAGCCGATAACCGCAAGGCCGATCATCACCGCGTACAGCCCTGCGGTCAGCATCAGGCCCTTGAAGACGAACATGCCGACGTAGACGATATCGACCGCGATCCAGAGCAGCCAGTTCTCGCGGTGCTGCCGCGCCGTCCAATATTGCGCGACCAGGCTGAAACTGCTGAGCGTCGCGTCCAGCCATGGCAACGCCGCATCGGTGTGGTGGCTGGTGAACCAGCCGATCGCGAGCGCCCCCAGCGCGCCGATCGCCAGCCCCGCCCCGGCTTGTGGGCGTGTCAGAGGCTTGACGACGACCGCGCCGGTGGCGTTCCGGCTCCGGCGCCAGACGATCCAGCCATAGACGATACCGATGCCGAACACCGCCTGCAGCGCCATGTCGGCATAGAGCCGTATGTCGAGGAACAGTTTGAAATACAGCGCGCAGGCGACGAGGTTCAGCGGCCAGCAAAAGACGTTACGCCTCGCCGTCAGCCAGATCGCCAGGAAACTGATCGCGACCGCCGCGATCTCCAATGCCGTCATGTCAGGTCCAGCCCGATGCGAAGGCTAGCGAGGAAATCCAGCCCCGCGAACGATTGAAACCATTCCGCATGGCCCAGAAGATATCCCTCCCACGCCAGCAATGCCGCATTGGTATCACCGACCACCCCGGCGAAATAGTCGATCTCCGACAAGGCGAACTCGATATGGACCAGCGGCAGCAACCGGACGATCGCCTCCTTCACGACGGCATCGAGCGGGCGGAGCGTTTCATACCCGGCGATCAGGGATAGAGCGGTCACGGGGTCGCCGATGTGGTCATCCCGCCGCTCCCCCAGCTCCAACCAGGCAAAGGCCGTCCGCTCGACCGCGGTCGCCAGCTCATGCGCCGCACAGGTCCGGTCGGCCAGCCCGAAGTCGAACACGGTTTCGACCCCGCCATCCGCCGACCAGAGCAGGTTGGAGGGATGCCAGTCATTATGCGTCCACAAGCGCTTTTGACGGGCCAACCCAGGCGCAAGCCCTTCTCCCAATGTGGCAAACAATGATGCCAAGCCATTGTGCCAATTTCTTTTCTTGAGAAATTCGGCAAGCGCTGGCCGGCCATTGATATAGGCCTGCACCGCCGCCATCGGATCGGCAGCTGACAGGATCGAGAGGCTTGCGACCAGAGGCTGGACGGCACGTGCCGGAGCGTCATAGCCTTCGGAGGCGCGATGCAATTGCGCCAGTGCGACACCGGCGGCACGGGCGTGATCGCCGGTCTGAAAGGGGGTCCAGGACAATCGATCCCGATACAGATCCTCTCCGGGCGCCTGACGGTGAAGCTCATAGGTCCAGTCGCCCCGTGCGATCGCGCTCGCGCCCTCCCCGGTACGCAACAGGTCGGGCACCGGCATCCCGGCGGCGGCGAGATGTGCGATGAACCCATGCTCCTCGGCCAGTCCCGCCACGCTCCGCACCCGGCGATCATGCCGCTTCAAAAGAAGCGAGCCGCCGCTCGTATGGATCAGCGTGGCGGCGGAAAAGGGACGCGGCGAATGCCAGTGCAGCGCTTCGAGCGCGGACGCATCTGGAAAGCACGCCAGCACCGCCGCCGCTTCATCGGGCGTGATCGCGGGCCAGGTGGGGGCCTCCATCGCCAGCCCCATGCCGTGGACACAGTGCGCCCCGGCCGGATCGCCTGCCCCGATCATGCTCAGAAAGCGCGCGACACGGTGGCGACCACCGCTGCACCGCCGCCGACATAATAGCCTGGCGCATTGCCCGTAATGACCGTGCCACCGCGCCCGATCGTATCGCGGGCATTGGTCGTCACGGCCTGCACGCCCGCCAGGACATGCGGATTGGTGACGTTGATCGCATTCAGGCGCAAGTCGGTCCGCTTGCCGTCGAGCCAGTCGGCCAGATGGATACCGATCGCCAGATCCAGCGTCGCATAGCCGGGGATGCTCTCGTCATTCATGAAGGTCGCATATTGGCGACCGACATATTTGCCCGCGATGCTGCCGAACAGCAGCCCGTCGTCATAGGTGCCGCCGCCGCCGACCTGGACGGTCGGGCTGGACACCGCGCGCTTGCCCTGCGTCGGCAGCAAGTCCATGCCGACCGGCAGATCATCGTCGATCCGCGCGCGGAGATATTCGCCCGAGATATAGACGCTGACGCCCCTGGCCGGGCGATAGTCGATCTCGGCGTCGACGCCATAAGAGGTCTGTCCCCCGGCATTCAGCGTGGTGTTGACCAGCGCACCGCCATTGTCGACGACGGTCGCCAACTGTCGGTTGCGGAACTTGTAGTGGAAGCCGGTGACGGACGCCGACAGGCTGGGGCCGATATAGCGATAGCCCAGTTCCTGCGACACCGAATACTCGTTCTTTACAGCGTCTGTGCCGCGCGTCGTGACCACGCCGCCATAATAGCTGTCATACAGCGTGAATTCGTTGGGCGCGCGGAAATTGGTGGTGATGTTGGCGAACAGCTGCTGCCGATCATCGATGTCGTAATGGACGGCGGCGCGCGGCAAGGCGACGAAGCTGTTGCGGCGGACTTCGCTTTGCGGCCCAGGCAGATAGTTTCGGCCATTGCGCAGCAGGTTGACGCCCTTGAACCCGATATCGACGGTCAGGCGCGGGGTCAGCGTGATGCTGTCGGCCAGAAAGACGCTCTTCGTCACGGTGACGGTGCGCTGGTTCTCATAGGCGAGCAGGCGGCCGTCGGCGGTGCGGATCGCCCGGCTGCGATAGCCCCAGCGGTCGACGGGGCGGCCGTCTGCGTCGATCGCGCTATAGGTCTGCGTCACCCGGTCGGTGCCGTAATCGAACCACAGCCCCGCGGTCAGCCGGTGGATGCCAGCCTGCAAGGTCAGCCTGGCGACCTGCCCCGCCCGCATCTGGTCGCCCGTATAATTGCCCAGCACCGTCGCCACGCCGTCCACGGCCCCGGGCAATAGGATCGGCTGGGTCAGTTCCTCATTGCCGAGGAAGTTGCCGGTCGTCGCCAGCTGGGTGCCATAGGGCGAATTGCCATAGCCGAACTGGAGATAGGTCGTGCTGTCGAAGGTCAGTCGGTCGGACAGCACCAGATGCACCGGTGCCGAGGCATAGAGGTTGCGGAACGGCGCGCGGTACAGTTCCCAGTAATTGGTGTCGCCCGGCGTATAGCGCGCGTCGTAATTGAACCCGCGCCCCTGCGCCTGCCACTCCGCCAGCGTCGGGCTGGGGTAAGCGGACGAATTGGCGTCATTGTACGACAGCGCCAGGCTGGCGCGATTGCCGTTCCCCCATTCGCGTAGCAGCTTGGCATCGACATGCTGGCGCGTGTCATATCCCGCCCCCCGCCAATTGTCCGCGCGCGTGTTGGAATAGGAGACGAACGCCTTCAGGCCCGTGCTCCCGATCTCTCCCGTATCGACCCGGACGAAGACGCGGCGCATGTCGTAGGAACCCAGCGCCAGGTCGGCGAGCAGCTGCCGCGTGGCCTTGGGATCGTCCAGGCTCAGCGACAGCAATCCACCCGCGCCCACGACGGTCGGTGCAGCGATATCCACCGATCCCGGCGACAGCGCGATGCGGCGCAGATTTTCGGTATCGGCGAATTGCGACGGATAGGCGTAATAATAACCGATATCATTCTGCGGCGCCCCTTCCATCAGCACGCCGATTTCGTCCTGCCCCAGGCCGCGTAGCGTCAGGCTGGAGCTGGTCGACAGGCCGTAAGGGTCGCTGGAGGCGACGTTCGCGCCGGGCAGCAGATTGACGAGTTGAAAGGCGTTCTGGGTCGGGGCCTGCTTGACGATGAAGTCGGTCGCGACCTCGCTCACCGCGCGGGGATCGGTCTGCTCGGGTAGCAAGCCTTCGGGATCGCGGTGGCCGATCACCCGGATATCGGCCGAGGCACCGACGGTTTGCTGCGCCGAGACGGCCACCGGCCATGCGGCGGACAGCATCAGGACAGCAAGGCGGATCATCGTCTGATCGCGTGAAATCACAACCGGCATCGTCTCTTCGTCCACTTCACGGAGGGACGACGGAGGAACCGCGCACCCTCCCTACGCCGGTATGACCCGGATCAGGTTCAGCGGGTCATGGGCTGCTGCCCATCTCTCAACCGCGCATCAGCGGCCCCCCGGGGATGGCGCCGTCTAGGCGGTTATGCGCCGCGTGCAAATGCTTATCGCGCCTGGCGTTGCCAGAAGTCCTTGCTGACCCATAGCGAGCGGGGATATCCCTGGACCATGCTCCGCATGGCCCCTCCCCCTACCGGGGAGCAATGACGGTGGAACCGCACCTATGGAATAGCACCGGCTGCGCGAAAGCCCCGCTTGCCCAGCAGCCACTTTGTCGCCTAGCTTCCCGTAACTAGCGTTATAAAGGGGGAAATCGACATGGATCGCCGCAACTTCATCTTGTCCGGTGCGGCGACCGCCGGGCTGACCATGTTGCCCGCACGGTCCGCCTTCGCGCAGGCGTCCGGCGCCACACCCGCCGCCTCGTCGCCGGGCGACGCGCGACTGAACACGGCTTTCGATCAGGTCCTGGCCGAGACGGTACGCCAGTCTCCCGAATTCGCCACGTCGCTGGGTCTCGACACCGGCCAGAATGCCGATCTTCGTCACAAGCTGGGCGACAACAGCTATGGCGCTATCGCCAAGGACCTGGCCCGCAACCGCAAGGCCCTTGCGCTCGTCACCGCCGTCGACCCCGCCTCGCTGTCGCCACAGGCACGGATCGATCGCGAGGTCGTGCTCTACAACATCAAGTCGAACATGATCGGCCCGGAGCAGTTCGGCCTGTCCTCGCCACAGGGACCCTATCCGATCTCGCAGCAGGACGGCGTGTATTTCTCGCTACCCGACTTCCTGGCCTCGACCCACCCGGTGAAGACATCGGACGATGCCGAGGCGTATCTGGACCGGCTTGCGCTGATGGGGCGTCAGCTCGACAACGAAACCGATGTGCAGCGGCGGGAAGCCGCCAAGGGCCGCCTGGCCCCCGACTTCTCGCTCGACCTCGCGCTGGGCCAGATGGCGAAGCTCCGTGCGCCCGCCGCCGCCGACAGCCAGCTGGTCGAGGCGCTGACCCGCCGCACCGCTGCGGCGAATATCGGCGGCGACTGGAAGGCGCGCGCGACCCGGATCGTGGCGGAACAGGTCTATCCCGCGCTCGACCGCCAGATCGCCCTGCTGCGCTCGCTACGCCCCTCGGCCCGCAGCGCCGCGGGCATCTGGGCGCTGCCCGATGGCGAGGCGATGTATGCCGCGGCGCTCGCCCAGGCCACCACCACCACCCTGTCGCCCGACGCGGTGCATCGCATGGGCCTGCAACAGGTCGCAGAGTTGACCGCGCAGCTCGACACGATCCTGCGGGGCCAGGGCCTGACGCAAGGCAGCGTCGGTGCGCGCCTCGATCAGCTCAACCGCCAGCCTGCGCAGCTCTTTGCCGATGACGACGCCGGGCGCGCCGAACTGCTGGCCAGCCTCAACGCCAGCGTAAAGGCAATGCAGGCCCGCCTGCCCCAGGCGTTCACGAACCCGCCCAACGCCGCGCTGGAAATCCGCCGGGTCGCGCCCGAGATCCAGGACGGCGCGCCCAATGGTTATTATTTCCGTGCCCCCCTCAATGGTTCGCGCGCCGCCATCTACTGGATCAATCTCAAGAACGTCCATGACTGGCCGAAATACACGCTGCCCAGCCTGACCTATCATGAGGGCGTGCCGGGCCATCACCTTCAGATCTCGACCGCCCAGCGCGCGCCGACCCATCCGCTGCGCAAGATCGCCTTTTTCAATGCCTATCTCGAAGGCTGGGCGCTTTATGCCGAGCAATTGGCCGACGAATTGGGCGGCTATGCCTCACCCGTCGAGCGTGCAGGCTATCTTCAGTCCTTCCTGTTCCGCGCCGCGCGGCTGGTGGTCGATACGGGCATCCATACCAAGCGCTGGACGCACCACCAGGCGACCAGATATCTTGTCGACACGGTCGGCTTCGCCCCCGGCCGTTCGCAGCGCGAGGTGGAGCGCTATTGCGTCTCGCCCGGCCAGGCCTGCAGCTACAAGATCGGCCATGCCGCCTGGCTGCGCGCCCGCGAAAAGGCCAAGGCGATCGCGGGCGGTCGTTTCGACCTGAAGCATTTCCACGACGTGCTGGAAGCGGGCGCGATGCCGCTGTCGATGCTCGAGCGGATCGTCGAGGAGCGCGCCCGCGCGGTCTGAGGCCGTGCGTCAGTCCACCTCGCGCGCGATCGGATAGCGAAGCGGATAGGGATGCCCCGGCCCGGCCTCGGCATAAAGCCAGGCCAGCCGGGCATCCGGGTCGGCGGCAAAGGCGGGCTCGTCCTTGAGTTTCTGCTCGAAACGCCGCTTCACATCGGCATCGGTTTCGAGCAGCCGCTCTCCCAAAGCGGCGAGGACATAGGCGTCGGTGCTGGGCGCCGGTGCCAGCATCTCCGGGAAAAAGCCCCATGCCAGGAACGAGTCCTGGCTTTCGGGTTCCAGCAGGGATGCGGCCAGCAAGCCGAGCGGCTGGTCGGCCGGAACACGGACGCTGCCCGCCGGCATCTCCTGCTCCGCGCTCTCATGGGCGAAGCGGGCGGTGATCGGATAGCGCCCCTCATTGGGCTGGGACAGCTTCGGATCGATCAGCCGCACGCGGTCGAGTTGGCGGGTCTGCGGCGCTTGTAGCGTCTCGAACCGGATGCCGTGCAGGCGGAGCCGTTCGATCACCTCGGTCTGCTCGGGCGGAATCCACCAGGCCTTGGGCAGGCGAACGCTCTCGACCGGCTGTTGGCCGATGATCGGCATCTGGAAAGTGATCGGCTTGCCCAGCCAGCGCTGTTCGTCGCGCCCGGAGGCGGGCGAGCGATAGGTGTCGAAGGCGACGCCCTTGAAATTCTCGATCCAGCCGATCGGCGCGGCGGCGGGCTTCCACCGCGTCAGCAACTCGGTGGGGCGGCTCGCCCGGTCGGCCGCCTTGGCTTCCGCGATACGGGCGCGATCGGTGGCGGCGACCTTCAGCGCGGCTTCCAACAGGACATAGGTTCCCAGGACGCGCTGGCGATAGGGCTTGAGCATATGGTTCTCGACCAGCACGGTCGGCATGCCGATGAAATCGCCATAGCCGGTCGAGTAGCGCGGCCCCTCCGGGCTGTAGCGGATGCCCTTCTCAGGGTGGCGGGTGTCGATCGGGCTGGGATAGATGATGGGGGTGTGGCCTGAGGCGGTCAGCGCACTGGATACCGCCGGACCGAAGCGCCCCTCCAGCCACTCGGCGGTGGCGCGATGCCGCGCATAGGTGCCCCAACCGGCATAGGTGAAGGTCACGTCATACTGCATGTCGAAGCCTTCGCTGACATGGCAGTCGATATAGAGGATCGGATCGAGCCCCCGGATCAGGCCGATCATCGCGCGCGACTCCGGCGCGTCCAGCTTGGCATAATCGCGATTGAGGTCGATATTGCGCGCATTGGCATCCCGGCCCTTCTCGGCGGGGCCACGGATGTGTGGATAGTTGTAGGCGCTCCTCTGTTCATGCCCATCGATATTGTAGATCGGCACGAACACCAGATCGACCCGATCGAGCAGGCTGTCCTTCCCGCGCAGTGCAATGTCGCGCAAGAGCATCAGCCCGGCGTCCTTGCCGTCGATCTCACCCGAGTGGATGCCGCCCTGCACCAGCACGACCGGCTTGCCCGTGCCGCCCTTGCTGGCGCGGACATAGATCATCTCGCGCCCCTCGGCGGTGCGGCCGAACGTCCTGACGCTGATAAGGGGTGACGCGGCCTCCAGACGTGCCAGCCATGCCCTGACCTCCGCATAGCGTGGCGTCGTCCGGAACCCCGATGCCTCGGCCGGGGTGATCCAGGGGTCGCCCGCCTTTACGATCAGGGCTTCGCTTTTCCCCGACCATGGCAATGTCGGCGGCAAGCGTGCGGGCTGCTGCGCGTTCAGATTGCCTGCCGTTGCAAACAGCAAAAGGGCGAGAAAAGAGGCACGCTTGGTTTGCAAGGCAGCACTTTCGTGGGAAGCGGTCATAACGCCGCCGCCATATGATACGTTATAGCGTAACACAAGACAGCGGCTGCGCCCGCACGACGCGGCTTCGGTGGCGGCAGTGCAAATAGCACAGCCAGCAATGTTTTGTTACTTTCCGCGCGCCCTCGCGTTGTTGTCATTCCATTCGCTTGAGGTCCCGCCACACATGCCCCTGCCTGCCGATCGTAGTGCTATTCTAGAAGCCCGACGTACTCTGAAGATGGCGCGATCCGCCCATGCCTATGTCCGGGGGAACACGGCGAAATTCTACGAATGGCTGGCGGCGTCCAAGGCGGCGCGGCGGGTGCCGCAGGGACCGGCGATCTGGATTTGCGGCGACTGCCATCTGGGCAATCTCGGGCCGGTCGCCGATGGGCGTGGCTCGGTGGAAATCCAGATCCGCGATCTCGATCAGGCCGTGATCGGCAATCCCGCGCACGACCTCATCCGGCTCGGCCTGTCGCTGGCCACGGCCGCTCGTGGCTCCGACCTGCCCGGCGTCGTGACGATGCGCATGATGGAGGCGATCGTCGAAGGCTATGCCGCGGCCATCGGCGGTCCCGATCACGACGATCCCGACCTCGACTCCGAGATCGTCCGCAGCGTCGAGCGCGAGGCCCTGGGTCGGCGCTGGCGCCATCTGGCCAAGGAGAGGCTGGACGCGGTCGAACCCTGCATCCCGCTGGGCAAGAAATTCTGGGAGCTTTCGCCCGACGAACGCGAGGCGCTGACCCTGCTGTTCGCCGACGAACGGGTCGGTGCCATGGTCCTCTCGCTGAAGGGCAAGCCGCAGGACCGCGAGGTCCGGCTGGTCGACGCCGCCTATTGGATGAAGGGGTGCAGTTCGCTCGGACTGCTGCGCTATGCCGCGATCGTGGCGCTCCGGACGCGCAAGGGCAACTGGTCCTATGCGCTGGTCGACCTGAAGGAAGCGACCGCCCCCATCGCACCCGCAGCGTCCGGTGCGGAAATGCCGGGCGATCCCGCGGAACGTGTGGTGATCGCGGCCCGCCATATGTCCCCCTATCTCGGCGAGCGGATGATGCCCGTCACGATGCTGGACCGTTCGCTGTTCATGCGCGAACTGACCCCGCACGACATGAAGCTGGAGGTCGAGCAGTTCAGCCAGGGCGAGGCGGTACGCGCCGCCCGGCACCTCGCTTTCGTCGTCGGCACCGCCCATGCGCGTCAGCTGGACACGGCCGCCCGTTCCGATTGGCTGGCGACGATCGAAGCGGATAGGAGCGGCGCGCTCGATACGCCGTCATGGCTCTGGGAAAGCGTCGTCATGCTCTCCGGCAGCCACGAAGCGGGCTATCTCGAACACTGCCGACGCTATGCCATCGCCGCCTAGCGATCCGTCGGGATTTGCCCGTTGGCCTCGGCGATCAGCCGCGCCATGCGCTCGGCATCCTTGGCGACCTGTTCGTCGTCCAGCTCACGGCGCAACCATCGCACCTCGTGGAGATTGCCGTGTTCGTCGAGTTCACCGCAGCCGATCCGCTTGCCATAGTCCAGCAACGCGCAAGTCGCCCCGGGGACATGCGTCCGTACGATCCTCTGGACCTCATCGATAACATATTCGCCCGAACCAGCAATTTGTGCCATATCATCCTCTGATCGAGCCTCCGGATAGCATTCGCATCCGCGCGCGCGAAGTCGTTTCTCCCCCTGCCCCATACGAGACAGCATCGCGAATACGAAAAAAGGGGCGCGGCACACCGGACCAGCGTCCCGTGCATCGCGCCCCCATAGAGCAACCTGAGAACTTAGCTGGCCTGGTCGGCCGACACCGGCTTGGCGGTCACGTCGAAGCGGTCGGCGTTCATCACCTTCACCCACGCCCGCACGAAGTCGCGGACGAACTTCTCTTCATGCCCGTTCTCGGCATAGACCTCGGCCGTCGCGCGCAGCTGCGAATTGGAGCCAAAGATCAGGTCGGTCCGCGTCGCCCGCCACTTTTCCTGGCGGCCGCCACGGTCGTAACCGATGAACTTCTCATCGCTCGACGCATCGACCAGATCCCAGAAGGTATCATTGTCGAGCAGGTTGACGAAGAAGTCGTTGGTCAACTGACCCGGACGGTCGGTCAGGACACCTTCCGGCGCATCGCCGACATTCGCGCCCAGCACGCGCAGGCCACCGACCAGCACTGTCATCTCCGGCGCGGACAGTCCCAGCAGCGCCGCCCGGTCGAGCAGCAGTTCCTCGGTCTTCACCGGGTTGCGGGTCTTCAGATAGTTGCGGAAGCCATCGGCCTGCGGCTCCATCCACTTGAAGCTCTCGACATCGGTCCATTCCTGCGTCGCATCGCCGCGACCGCCCAGGAACGGAACGCTGACGTCGAACCCGGCGTCACGCGCCGCCTTCTCGACCGCCGCCGAGCCCGCCAGCACGATCGCATCGGCCAGCGACATGTCCCCGCGCAGCTCGTTCAGCTTGGCCAGCACCGTCTGAAGCTGGTCGGGCTCGTTCACCGCCCAGTCCTTCTGCGGCGCCAGCGCGATGCGGGCACCGTTCGCGCCGCCGCGATGGTCCGACCGGCGATAGGTCGATGCCGAAGCCCAGGCGGTCTTGACCAGCTGTGCGACCGTCAGCCCGCTCGAAAGCACCGCCTCCTTGAACGCGGCCACGGCGGCATCCGACGGCGCGGTGCCTTCGGGCACGGGATCCTGCCAGATCAGCGTCTCTTCGGGGGCTTCCGGCCCGAGATAGCGGATCTTCGGCCCCATGTCGCGATGGGTCAGCTTGAACCAGGCGCGGGCGAACGCGTCGTCGAGCGCGGACTGGTCGTCCCGGAAGCGCAGCGCGATCTCGCGGAACTCGGGGTCCATCTTCAGCGCCATGTCGGCGGTTGTCATGATCGTCGGCACGCGCTTGTTCGGGTCGCGCGCGTCGGGGGCCATATCCTCGGGGTCCGGGTTGACCGGGGTCCACTGCTTGGCACCCGCCGGGCTCTGCGTCAGCTCATAGTCGTACTTGAACAGCAGCCGCAGATAGTCGCCGGTCCACTGGGTCGGGTTGTTCGACCAGGCACCTTCGATGCCCGAGGTCGTGATGTGGCCCTTCCCGATCTCCTCGCTGTCGGTCAGCCAGCCGAGCCCCTGCTGGTGGATCGCCTCCGCCGCAGGGTTCTTGAAGCCCGTGGGGGGCTTTGCGCCATGCGCCTTGCCGAAGGCGTGGCCACCGGCGGTCAACGCCACCGTCTCTTCCGAGTTCATGGCCATGCGCTGGAACGTCGCCTTCATGTCGCGCGCCGAGGTCAGCGGATCGGGATTGCCGCCGGGACCTTCGGGGTTGACGTAGATGAGGCCCATCTGGATCGCGGCGAGCGGCCCTTCCAACTCGGGCAGTTCCTCGGTGATGCGGGTCTGCGCGCCTTCATCGACCCACAGCTCCTCGGCGCCCCAGAAGGTATCACCCTCCGACGCATAGACGTCCTTGCGGCCGCCCGCAAAGCCGAAGGTCGGCCCGCCCATGCTCTCGATCGCGACATTGCCCGCCAGGATGAACAGGTCGGCCCAGCTGATATGCTTGCCGTACTTCTGCTTGATCGGCCACAGCAGGCGCCGTGCCTTGTCGAGATTGCCGTTGTCCGGCCACGAGTTGAGCGGCTCGAAACGCTGCTGCCCCGACGACGACCCGCCGCGCCCATCGGTCACGCGATACGTGCCCGCGGCGTGCCAGGCCATGCGGATCATGAACGGGCCATAATGGCCATAGTCCGCCGGCCACCACGGCTTGCTGTCGGTCATCAGCGCGAGCAGGTCGGCCTTGACGGCGGCATAGTCGAGCGCGTTGAACGCCTCGGCATAGTCGAAATCCTCGCCCATCGGATTGGGCGAGACGCCATGCTGGTGCAGCATGTCGACCGGCAGCGAGTCGGGCCACCAATCCTTGTTGGTCCGCCCCAGCAGCGACCGCGCCTTGACCTCGCCGCCGCCCTTGCCGCCCATCGGGCAACCGCCGCCCTTGGGCTTTTCGTAATCGGCCATCTCGGAGTCCTCTTCCAACGGGTGTTCCTATGCGGGGGAAGGTGCCGCATCCGACGATACGCTGTCCAAGCGATTTTTCGGGCCTGACAGATTTCATTAATCGATCACTATCGACGCCGCGTCCATGGAACAAAAACGCCCATAGCGAACCGAGGTCCCGCCTCATTCGGCGGGGGTACGCCGCACCCATAGCACCGCGATCAGGACGATGGCGGTCAGCACCCCGCACATGGCCCAGGCCGCGTTGACGGCAGGGACGAGCGCGGCCTTTTCCACCAGCGGCCGCACCATCTCGACAGCGAAATCGTCGAGCGGCTGGCCACGTTGTTCCAGAAACGCGTCCTTGGGGATACCGATGCGCAGCGCCGTGTCGAGGTCCCCCGCCTGAAGGCGGCTGGCGATATGGCGTCCCTCGGTCGCGGCGCGGCTGAAGATCATCGTGTCGACCAGCGCCAGCCCGACCGCGCCGCCCAGATTGCGCATCAGGTTGAACAGCCCGCTGCCATCCGCGACCAAAGTGCGCGGCAAGCGGCCCAGCGCCATGCGGGTCGGCGGCAACAGGCAGAACATGATCGCCGCCCCGCGCACCACCTGTGGCAGGATCATCGCGTGGAAATCTGTCTGCGCGGTCTGTCCCATGCTCATCAACAGGCCGATCGCGAACAATCCGAAGCCGAAGGCGGTCAGCCAGCGCGGATCGACCCGACGCTCGGCCCAGACCGCGATGGGCGCACTCACCAGCTGCGCGATGCCGGTGATTAGCATGATCTCGCCGATGCGCAGCGCACCATGCTCGCGCACCAGCCCCAGGAAAAAGGGCATCAGATAGGTAGAGCCGAACAGGCCGAATCCCAGCACGAAGCTGAACAGGCACCCGATCGCGAAATTGCGGTCGGCGAAGCAACGCAGCTCGACCAGCGGCACCGCCGCACGCCATGTCCGCACGACGAACAAGGTCCCGCACGCCACGAAGGCCGCCAGCAGGCCCAGCACGCGCCCATCGCCCCAACCGCGCGCCGGTGCGTCCTTCAAGCCGATCTGCAATGCGACGAGCGCGGCGGCGAGCAGAAGCAGCGCCGCGATATCGATGCTACGGCGCGTGCCCGACCGCTCGACCGCCGCCTGCCCGCGCAACAGCCACGCAACGCCCAGCGCCGCGACGATGCCCGGCACGATGTTGATGCGGAACAGCCAGTGCCACGAAAAGGATTGCGTCACCCATCCGCCGACGATCGGCCCGATGGTCGGCGCCAGCACGGCAGCCACACCGGCGATCGTCGTGGCCAGCCCCTGCACCCGCGCCGGGAACAGCAGGAAGACGGCCGAAAACACGATGGGGATCAGCGTGCCGCCCGAAAAGCCCTGCACGACCCGCCACAGGATCAGGGTCTCGAAACTGCCGCTCATCGCGCATCCGATCGAGGCCAGCGTGAACAGGCTGATCGCGCCGACGAACAGCCGCCGCATCCCCAGCACATCGGTCAGATAGCCGGTCAGCGGGATCGCGACGATCTCGGCGGTCAGATAGGCGGTCTGGATCCAGACCATCCGGTCGGGCGTGATGCGCAACGCCGCCTGGATCGTCGGCAGCGAGGTGGCGACGATCTGCACGTCGAGGATCGCCATGAACATGCCCAGACACATGAAGGTGAAGCCCGCCCAAGCGGCGAACCCGGCCGTCTGCGGCTCCACAGCGGGCGATGCGGTTGCCGCCGTCATATCGTCGCTTCGCCTTCCATCCGTCCGCCCTATCCTGTATTTTTCGACAGGTTGAACAAGCCGCGACGCGGATCGTTGCGCTCCGGTATCCATTTCCGCCGGTTGACCGGCTACTCGGACGGTGCATGTCTCAACCGGTTGCCCTTTTGTCGCTCGCGACCCGCACACCCCCTCATCGACTGTCCCAGGATCAGGCCCTCGCCACGGCGCGGGAATTGATCGGCGACCGCTTCGCCGATTTCGATCGGCTGGCGCCCGTATTCGACCATGCGGGCATCGCCGAGCGCCAGCTGGCCATGCCGCTCGACTGGTATCGCACGCCCCGCTCGTTCGAGGAGCGGAGCGCCGCCTATCTCGACGTCGCGCTCGACCTGTTCGTCGCCGCCGCTGGCGGTGCGCTGGAGGAGGCCGGACTGGAGGCCGGGGACGTCGATGCCATCGTCACCGTCTCCTCGACCGGGATCGCCACGCCCAGCCTGGAGGCGCGGGCCATGGCGCATCTGTCATTCCGGAACGATGTGCGGCGCGTGCCGGTCTTCGGCCTGGGGTGCGCGGGCGGCGCCACCGGGCTGGCGCTCGCCGCCGATCTGGCCCGCGCGCGACCCGGCTCGACTGTGCTGTTCGTCACGGTCGAGCTGTGCAGCTTGGCGCTGAGGGCCAACGGCGCGGACAAGGCCGACCTGATCTCCACCGCGCTGTTCGGTGACGGCGCGGCGGCGTGCCTTCTGCGAACGGGTCGCGAAGGCTTTGCCCAGGTCGTCGGCAGCGCGGAAAACACCTGGAACGACACGCTCGACATCATGGGGTGGCGAACCGAGCAGACGGGGCTGGCGGTCGTCCTGAACCGCGCGATCCCGACCTTTGTCGAACGCGAGATGCGCCAGGCGGTGACCGGTATGCTGGAGAGGCAAGGCCTCGCCCTGTCGGACATCGACCGCTTCATCTGCCATCCCGGCGGGGCGCGCGTGCTGGACGCGCTGGAAAGCGCCCTCGGACTGGCGCACGGTGCGCTGGCGCAGGAGCGCACGGTCCTTCGCGACCATGGCAACATGTCCGCGCCGACCGTGCTGTTCGTACTGGACCGTTATCGCCGGGAAGGCCTGCCGCCCCGCTCTCTCCTGAGCGCCCTGGGGCCGGGCTTCACCGCGTCTTCGCTGGTGCTGGAGTGCGATCGATGACCCTGCCCTATGCCATCATGGCGTTCGTCACGCTCCAGCGATTGAGCGAGCTGGTCATCGCGCGGCGCAACACCGCCCGGCTGATGGCGGCGGGAGCGCGCGAATATGGTGCAAACCATTATCCGGTGATGGTCGCGATGCACACCGCCTGGCTGATCGCCCTGTGGTTCAGCGTGGGCGACCGGGCGGTCTCGTGGCCATTGCTGCTGGCCTTCGCCGTGTTGCAGGGGATGCGGATCTGGGTGCTGGCGACCCTAGGTTCGCGCTGGACGACGCGGATCATCGTCCTGCCAGGCGCCTCGCTGGTTGCCCGGGGACCGTTCCGTTTCCTGCGCCACCCCAACTACGCGGTCGTCACCGCCGAGATCGCGGTGCTGCCCCTCACCTTCGGGCTGTTCGGCATCGCCGCGCTGTTCACCATCCTGAACGCGGCGATGCTGTATGTCCGTATCGGCACGGAGAACCGCGCGCTGGGTCTCAGCGCCGGGTCGCCCCCGCCTCCCGCTCGGCCTTGATCCGCAGCATCGCGGCGTGACAGGTGGGCGAGGTCTGGTCGATCTTCTGGATCATGCAGCTCTCGACCTTCTTGCGGCTCATCGACTTCATCTCCATCGGGCACAGACGCCGCGCCTCGGCGACACAGGCCTTCTTGCCGGGATCGGACTGTGCCTGGGCGACGCCGACGGTCAGGGGCGACAAGAGGGCGGCGGCGATCAGGACTGCGTACATCATGTGACTTGCACCTCGTGACATCGTGGCCGCGATGTACCCCATAATAAACGCGAAACGCCAGGTTTTGGGCTCATGGACAGCGGCAGCCTGGGCGTCGGTTACCCCGAAACCACAATACCGCTTTGTTACTGTTGCACCGCGGCGAGATGGTGCTGCAACCGTCCAATCATCCGGCGCGGTGTCAGATAATCCTCTGCGGTCTGGTGGTGGCGAGCGTCGCTCCCGCCGCCACCGGACCGGAAAGCCAAGCGGCACATCCCGTCCGCTGCCGGAAATGCGGAATCCTGCATCCCCGTTTCGACATGGCGGACGTTTGCGCCGGTCCGTTCCGCATCAGCGTGCGATGATGGTCGAATCGATGTCCGCGATCGTCCGCACGCCGGTCAGCGCCATCGCCACCCGCATCTCCCGGTCGAACAGGTCGAGCAGGTTGGCGACCCCCGCCTGGCCATCGGCGGCCAACGCATAGATAAAGGCCCGCCCCAGCATGGTCGCATCCGCGCCCAAGGCCAGCATGCGCACCACGTCCAGGCCCGACCGGACACCGGAATCCGCGAGGATCGTGAGTTGCCCCTTCACCGCGTCCGCGATGGTCGGCAGCGCCCGCGCCGAGGACAACACGCCGTCGAGCTGCCGCCCGCCATGGTTGGACACGACGATACCCTGCGCGCCAAAGCGCACCGCCTCCCGCGCGTCCTCGACGTCGAGAATGCCCTTGATCACGATCGATCCCTTCCAGAAGTCGCGGATCCATTGCAGATCGCGCCATCCGATCGACGGATCGAAATTCGCGCCCAGCCAGCCGATATAGTCGGCCAACCCCGTCGCTGCGCCGCGATAGGCGGAGATATTGCCCAGGTCATGCGGCCGCCCATGGATGCCGACATCCCATGCCCAGCGGGGATGCGTGACTGCCTGCAGCATCCGCCGCCACGCCGCGTTCGGCCCCGACATGCCCGAATGCGCATCGCGGTAGCGTGCGCCCGGCACCGGCATGTCGACGGTGAAGACCAGGGTCTCCACGCCAGCGGCCTGCGCCCGCTCCAGCGCGTCGCGCATGAAGCCGCGATCCTTCAGCACATAGAGCTGGAACCAGATCGGCGCGGGCGACTGGCGCTGTACCTCGTCGATGGCGCAGACCGACACGGTCGACAGGGTGAACGGCACCCGCTTCTGAGCCGCCGCCCGTGCCGCCTGCACTTCGCCGCGCCTGGCATACATGCCGGTCAGCCCCACGGGTGCCAGTACCACCGGCATCCCGAGCGACTGTCCGAACAACGTCGTGCCCAAGTCGATATCGGCGACGTCGCGCAACACACGCTGGCGCAGCGCCACGTCGGACAGGTCCGAGACGTTGCGACGCAACGTATGTTCGGCATAAGCGCCGCCGTCGATATAGTGGAACAGGAACGGGGGCAGACGGCGCCGTGCGGCTTCGCGATAGTCGGTGGTGGCGGAAATGATCATTGGATTGTTCCCAAATCTATAACGAGAGGTCCGCACTGCGCGCGGCTGCGGCGCGTTCGGTCCGGGCCTGGTCCTCCTCGACCCGCCGGACGGTGTTGCGCACGAATTCGAGATGGACATCGGCCGCATCGCGGGCGCCGTCCGCATCGCCGGCGACGATGCGATCCATGATCGCACGGTGCTGCCCCGACAGCGCTTCGAACGTCAGCGGCACGGCATAGATCTTTTCGCGGCTCTGCGAGATGCTGGTATGGAGCAGCCCGAACAGGCTGGACATGACATGGGTCAGCACCGCGTTGCGCGAGGCATGGGCGATGGCGAGGTGGAAGGCGGCATCGGCATGGGCCTCCGCCGCCACGTCGCCCGCCCCGTGCAGCTTCTCCATTGCATCGAAGCGGCGGCGGATACGGTCCTTGTCCACCGCATCGGCGCGCCGTGCGGCGTGATAGGCGGCCGCGCCGTCAAGCGACTCCCGAACCTCGAAGATATCGTGGCGATAACCCGGATCGGCCTCGACCAGCGGGGCCAGCGGCTCCGCGATCATCTGTTCGGTCCATTGCGCCGACGGCTCGGCCAGGATCGCCCCGGCGCGCGGGCGGATGATGATGCGCCCCTGCGCCGCCAGCCGGTTCATCGCCTCCCGCAGGATGTTGCGCGATACGCCGAGCGTTTCGGCCAGCGACCGTTCGGAGGGCAGCCGCGCACCCGGCAGCAATTTGCGCTGGGCGATCAGTTCCTCGATCGCAGCCTCCGCCCGGTGGGATACGCTGGCGGCCGCTGTCATGAGCATATTCACGGGATCATCCACGATAGGTGCAGCTTCAGCACGAGATGCGCGAGCGACCCGTCGGCGGCGAACACCGCCTTAACCGGGTCGATGCTGCACCCGAAGACGAACTTGGTCAGGATCAGGAAGGGCGCGATGTTCGCGATCAGGCACAGGCCAGCGGCACAGAGCGACCGAAAGCCCAGCCCGACCAGCAGGGCCACGGTGATCGCCACCGGCGCGCCGAACCTGACGACTCCTTTCAGAGAGACTCCTAACCCGAAACCGGCCAGCAACAATTGCAGACGCTGATCCTTGGTGATGTTCAGGATTGACTGCCGGATACCGCCCAACGGGTAATAATTCTGCGACCAAACCGCCACGGCACCTCTTCTTGGCTTCTGGTAGTACCAAATTCTGGTCACTAGAGTCATAATTTGCCATTGGACGCTCAGCGTCAACCAATCAGCCTCATATCTACCGTTTTCTGGTACTACCATAATGGGCTGCCGGGCTTGCTGGTAAAAGCCTATCGACCCAGAACTGGGAATCGATAGCTGCCGCATATGGCAGGCGGCCGGGTATGCGGGATGGTCCCGAGAGCCCTAATGGCAGGTCGTGTCCCGGTTGGTGGTGCAGCTTCGGCGGCTTGGCCTCCGTCAATCAACGGCCACGTCGTAGCGGAAGGCGGGATCTTCGGTAAATCGCCACGCCCGGCGAGGACCGGCCATGACATTGAGGTAATAGAGATCATGCCCATGGGCCGCCGCGACCGGGTGATAGCCGCGCGGAACGAGCACGACATCGCCATCCTCGATCGTCATGGTCTCGTCGAGTGAGCGGTCGTCAGTATAGACGCGCTGGAACGCAAAGCCATTGGGATGGCGGGTCCGATGCCAATAGCTTTCCTCCAGCTGCGTTTCGTCCGGCCAGGCATCGGCATCGTGCTTGTGCGGCGGATAGCTCGACCAGTGCCCGCCGGGTGTCACGACTTCCACGACGAGAAGCGCTTCCGCGACGTCCGACGTGTCCGGCAGGATGTTGCGGACGAAACGCATGTTGGTGCCGCTACCACGGGTTTCCAGACCGACATCCTCGGCCGCGATCAAGTGCACCGCCCTGTTCCCCAGACCCGGCGCGGAACAGATCGCGATCTCGACGGGCGTATGCGCCTCGATATCATAGCCAACGCCTGCGGGGACATAGAGGGATATGGGCGGACCGTCGAACACCGTCGTCCTGCCCCCGATCGCGCGAAAGATCCTGTCCCCGGCCGAGATCGTCGCGCGACCGCTCGCCAGGACGATGCAGACTTCCCGTCCCGCTTCACCCCCGGCATATCGCGCGCCGGGGGCCAGCCGTACCACGCGAAAGCCGACATACGACCAACCCGCGCTCTCGGGCGTCACATCGATCACCACACCCTCGGCATCGGGTTCCTGCGGGCGCAGGCGCAGCGTCACGCGACCAATCCTGTCTCGGCCGCAATCCGGCGGAGCGTGTCCAGCCCCAGACGCTGATATGTTGCCGGGTCCGCCTTGGCCGGATCCTGCTCCGCCTCGATCACCACCCAACCGTCATAGCCGATGTCGGCGAGCGCGCGGAGCAAGGGCGCGAAGTCCATGTCGCCGTCACCGGGGACCGTAAACATGCCCTCAACGACACCGTCCAGAAAACTGCCTTTGGCGCGCTTCAGCGCCGCGAAACGCGCGGCCCGGACATCCTTGCAATGGACATGCGCAATCCGCGACGGATATTCCCGAACGATAGCGACGGGATCGATCCCGGCCAGCGTCGCATGGCCGGTGTCCAGGGTCAGCCGGACCTGATCGCCCGTTGCCTCCATCAGACGATGCAGGTCTTCACCTGTCTCGACGATCGTCCCCAAATGGTGATGATAGGCCAGGCGAAAGCCCCGATCCGCCAGATAGGCCGCAACCCGGTCGAGCCGGGCGCCGAAAACGGCCCAGTCGGCGGATTGCAGGCGCGGCCGTGATGTCAGTGGCGTTCCCTGTCGCCCATGAATGGCGTTGGAGGTTTCGGCCAGAATAAAGACATCGCTGCCCAGCTCTTGCAGCAGGGCAAGATGCGTTTGCAGCGTCGCGATCTCGGCCTCGGCCGACCGGGTCAGCAGGCTGCTGCCATACCAGCCGCCGATCAGCCGCAGGTCGTGGGCGGACAGTTGCGATGACAAGAGCGCGGGATCGCGGGCAAAGCGGTTGCCGAGTTCGATGCCCTCAAAGCCGATCCCATTTGCCTCGGCCATGATCCGATCGGCGGTGATGGCGCCACCCAGCGCGGGCAGATCGTCATTCGCCCAGGCGATGGGACTGACTCCCCAGCTTATGGCCATCCACGCACTCCCAGCAGGCCCGGGCAGATGAGGATCACGCCGAGCGAAGCGACGAGCGTCATAAGCCAGTCCGGCGGTCCAGGCCAAGGCATGAAACCGGGGCGGGCTTCCCTATGTCCTCCGTCGCTCGGCATCATAAAGATGACGTGCCGTGCGCACATCGGAGCGATCGGAGCATTCGGCGACAGGTACGTCCCACCAATGACCGCCCACCCCGGTCGATCGCGCCGGGTCGGTCGGGATGACGATGAGGCTGACGCCCCCGGCGTCCCTCGCCCGAGCCAGCGACGCCTCGAGCGCGGCAATGTCACCGACCCGCTCGGCGCTGGCCCCCAGGCTGCGGGCATGGGCCACGAAGTCGATGGTCGGGGCGGCCTGATCGCGCAGGTTTCCGAATGCCCGGCCGCCGGTCGCGCGTTGCAAACGGTCGATGCACCCGAAGCCGCCATTGTCGACCAGGACGATCGTCATGCGGCACCCCATCGCAACGGCCGTGGCGATCTCGGAATTGAGCATCAGATAGCTGCCGTCACCGACCATCACGGTCACACGACAGTCGGGCGCCGCCAGCGCGACGCCCAGCCCGCCTGCAATCTCATATCCCATGCACGAGAAGCCATATTCGGCATGATAGCCGCCAGGACGCGACACCCGCCAGAATTTGTGCATCTCGCCGGGCAGGCCGCCCGCCGCGCAGACGACCACGTCATCCGGTCGCGACACCCGCCAGACCGCACCGACCACCTGAGCATCGGACGGAACGTTGTCGTCCGGGGCAACGGCCTCTGCCCATTGCCGCAGCCATAGGGCTCGGGCCGACAGGTTGCGGGCACGCCATGCCGGATCGACCTGCCAGCCCTTCAGCCGCTCCGCCAGATCGTCCAGCACGACGCCCGCATCGCCCAGCACAGGTCGTGCATCATGCTTGGCCGTGTCATGCAGCGCGACGTTGACCTGGAACAGCGTGGCATCAACGTCGAACAGGGTGCGCGACCCCGTCGTAAAGTCCTGCAACCGCGTGCCGATGGCGACGATCACGTCCGCCGCCGCTGCCGCATCATTCGCCGCCGACGTTCCGGTCACGCCGACCGCGCCGAGCGCCTGGGGATGATCATCGGGCATCGCGCCCTTCCCCGCCTGGGTTTCCGCAACGGGAATGCCGGTGACGGCCGCAAACCGTGCAAGCCCTTCTTCGGCGCGAGCGTAGAGAACACCCCCTCCCGCCACGATCAGCGGCGCGCGGGAATTGCGCAGCGCCGTCACCAGATCGTCGACTTCGCGATGATCCGGGACGGGTCGGCGCCGCCGCCAGACCCGCGTGCGAAACAGCGAGACCGGATAATCGAACGCCTCGGCCTGCACATCCTGGCACAGGCACAGCGTGACAGGTCCGCAAGCCGCCGGATCGGTCAACACCGCCATCGCGCGGGGAAGGGCGTCGATCAACTGTTCGGGCCGCAGGATGCGGTCGAACAGGCGCGATACGGGCCGCAGGCAATCGTTGACGCTGGTGGTCGGATCCCCAAAGCTCTCCAGTTGCTGAAGAACGGGATCGGGGCGGCGACTGGCGAAGACGTCGCCAGGCAAAAGCAGGATCGGCAGGCGGTTGACATGCGCCAGTGCAGCGGCGGTGACCATGTTGGTAGCACCGGGACCGATCGAACTGGTGCAGGCCATGGCCCGCTCGCGACGGTTTTGCTTGGCAAAGGCGATGGCGGCATGCGCCATACCCTGCTCGCTATGCGCCCGGATCGTGGGCAGGTCATCGGATGCCGCCGCCAGCGCCTCTCCCAGTCCCGCGACATTGCCATGGCCAAAGATCGCCCAGACCCCGGCAAAATAAGGCAGGATGCCCCCGGCGGTTTCGACCTGTTGCGCGATCATCCATCGGACCAACGCCTGACCTGCGGTCAGCCGCAGCTTCGGTTCGACAGTCATCGCTCAGGCGGGAAAGGCGGCCCTTGCGCGCCGCCAAGCGTCCACCAGCACATGAAAATTCATCGCGATCCGGGTCACCGCCTCTTCCTCGTCGATCGTACCGGCCAGCCAGTCGGCCGCAGCCTTGTGCCAGATCGTCCGCCCGACCGCAAAACCCTTCACCATCGGACAGGCCGCCGCGACGGTGAAGCGTTCGAGCAGGACCTCGGGCGTCGCGGACAGACCGAGCAGCAGGACGCCCCGACAATCCGCGTCCCCCTCCTCGATCACGCGCGCGATGGCGGACCAGACTGCCGGATCGTCGGACGGCTCCAGCTTCCACCATTCGGGATAGATGCCGATCGCATAGAAATGCGCCAGCACATCCGCGGTCGTCCGCGCATCGACCGGGCCGTGGGCCGAGACGATGACTTCGAGCAGCATTTCGTGCCGTGTCGCCCGACACGCCTCGTAAAGCCGCAACAGCTCGCGATCCTGCGCCGCGCGTAATTCGGCCGGATCGTCGAGACGGTAATAGACCAGGCATTTGACGACCTGCGTCACCGGCCATTCGCGCAGGGTGATCGCCGGATCGATATCCCCCTCGAAGCGGAGGGGCCGGGACCCCGGTATCTCGATCGGGCGTCCGACCCAATAGGGCAAGCCCGCCGCCGCCGTCAGCGCCGATGCGCCGTCACCGCCGTCCAGCAGGACGCCGAAGCCCGTATCCCCCGCCGCCAGCCGATCCGTCGCGCGCAATACCAGCGACTTGAACGTGGCGACCCTCGCCCTGCTCTCCCCGCCCAGGCTGGCCACCAGTTCCTCGAAATGGGTGCGATGATCCACGGCCAGGACCATCAGGCTGTCATAGCATATGCCCCGTTCGACCGTCCGATGCACCCGTTCCAGCCTCCGGTCGTCGCGAAGCCGGTGGGGCCGGTCGGTCGTCTCGATGAACATTTGCAACTCGCGCCAGCCGGGCATCGCGGGCGCGCAACCATGACGGGAGACGACCAGCGCGCCACACGCATTGCCCCAAAGCCCGCAGACGGTCAGCGGCTCGCCGTGCAGCCATCCTCGAAGGAACCCGGCCATGAAGGCGTCGCCAGCGCCCAGTGCGTTGAACATGGCGACGGCGAAACCGGGAACGACCAGCCCATCCTCGACCGTGGCGGGCACCGGGCCATCGACGATCAGGCACCCCCGAGCACCCCGCTTGACCACCACCGTCGCGTCACACGCCGAACGAATCCGGCGCAGCGCGGCGATCGTATCGACCGTCCCACCCAGGATATGGATTTCCTCCTCCGTCCCGACCACCAGATCGACCAGCGGCAAGACCGATTGCAGCGTCGCCGTCACGGCCTGGTCGGCGACGAACCGGGTCTCGCCCCTGTCGCGCGCGGTCAGTCCCCAGAGGACCGGCCGGTAATCGATATCGAAAACGACCCGCCCGCCCCCGGCCCGGGCCAGCCGCGCCGCCTTCAGGCTGGCCGCGCGCGGCACCGGCTGCGCCAGATGCGTGCCGTTGATCAGGACCGCGCCGGCCGTGGCGATATAGTCGGGGTCGATATCCTCCTCGCATAGCGCGGCATCGGCGCAATTCTCGCGGTAGAAGATCAGGGGAAAGGTCTCGGCGTCCTGGATGCCCAGGATGACCAGCGCGGTCAGCCGTTCCCGATCGGTCACGACGCCGTCCGTCGCGACCCCCTCGCGGGTCAGCTGTTCGCGGACGAACCGGCCCATATGATCGTCGCCTACACGCGTCAGCAGCCCGGCGCGCAGGCCCAGACGGACCGCGCCGATCGCCGTGTTCGTCGGACTGCCGCCGACATATTTGGCGAAACTGGCCATGTCCTCCAGGCGGCCCCCGATCTGCTCGCCATACAGGTCGACGCAGGACCGGCCGATTGTGATCAGGTCCAGTCGACGGGCGTTCGGCTCTGTCGTCATAAGGCTCGATCCCGGCGCGGACTTGCCGAAAGTCCTTCGGCGGTGGAAAATGGAGGCGGTTTTATCTGGGAGCGGGCGTGCATCAGATCGCATTGATCGGGGCGGGGCGGATCGGAACGGTTCATGCGGAATCGATTGCCGCCCATCCACGCCTGAGGCTGGCCTGCGTGGCCGACGCCGTGCCGGATGCGGCCGGGCGACTGGCCCGCCATCATGGCGTGCCAGCGGTCGATGTCGAAACCGCCCTGTCGATGCCGGGCATATCCGGGGTCGTCATCGCCAGCCCCACGCCGACGCATGTCGACCTGATGCTCGCCGCCGCACGCAGGGGGCACACCGTCTTCTGCGAAAAGCCCGTCGACCTCGACCTGGCCCGCGCACGTGCCGCCGCCGAGATGCTGGATACGATGGGCGCGCGGGTGCTCATCGGGTTCAACCGCCGCTTCGATCCGCATTTCGCGGCGCTGCGGTCGCGGCTGGCGGACAATGCCCTGGGCGCGGTCGAAGCCGTTCATATCGTCAGCCATGATCCCGCCCCGCCCCCGATCGCCTATGTCGAGACGTCGGGCGGGCTGTTCAGCGATATGGTCATTCACGATTTCGACATGGCGCGCTGGCTGATGGATGCGCCCTTTACCGGCGTGTTCGCACAGGCGGCCTGCCTGATCGATCCCGCGATCGGTGCGGCGGGGGACGTCGACACGGCCCGCACGATCCTGACCACCGCGGATGGCCGGATGTGTACGATCAGTTCCAGCCGACGCAGCGGCTATGGCTATGACCAGCGTATCGAGGTCTTCGGCGAACGCGGGCTGATACGGGCGGGCAATATCGCCCGGACCAGCGTCGAGGAGTGGAGCGCGGACGGATGCCGGAGCGCGCCCATCCAGACCTTCTTCCTCGATCGCTATGCCGATGCCTATCGTCGCGAGATCGCCCACTTCGCCGACATGCTCGAAGGCGCGGCGCCGCTGATCGACCATCATGACGGGGTGGCGGCCCTCGCCCTCGCCGAAGCCGCCCGCCGGTCGATAGCCTCCGGCCGGATGGAGCCCGTCTGACCCTGACCGGTCGCGATCGCTCCCGCCGGTAGAGGTCATGCGGAGCGCCCGACGATTCCGAACGAGGGCGGGCGATCGGCCGGATCGCGGCCAAAGGCCGGATTGGGCCTAGACCCCATCTGGAAGACCAGCCGCCCGCCCTTGACCAGTTCGCCATGGCCGATCCAGCTGCGCGTCCAGGGCTGCCCATTCCAGCTGACCCGCTGAACATAGACGGCATCGGCGGAAATGCCGGGTGCCTCGACCACCAGGCTGCGGCCCCGCCCGACCGGCACCGTGGCGCGGGGATGAAGCGGCGCACCAAAGACATAGGCCCCGCTGACCGGATCGACGGGATAGAGCCCCAATGCGCTCATCACGTACCAGGCGCTCATCTGGCCGCAATCCTCATTGCCCGACAGACCGTCCGGCGCGGCGCGATACTGCCCCTCCAGCAACATGCGGACCCGCGCCTGCGTCTTCCACGGAACGCCGCAATAGGCGTAGAGATAGGCAACGTGGTGGCTCGGTTCGTTGCCATGCGCATATTGGCCGACCAATCCGCTGACATCGGGTGGTGCGTCCTTGGGAAGGCTGCTGTCGGCGGCGAAAAGCGCATCCAGCTTCGCCTCGAACGCCGCATCCCCGCCGAACAGGTCGATCAGGCCATAGACGTCATGCTGGTTGAGGAATGTCGCCTGCCACGCGTTACATTCGGTGAAGTCGCGCCAGTGCGCCGTATCATGGCCCAGCGCGCGAGGGTCGAACGGCTCGGCCCATGTCCCGTCGGCCAGGCGCGGACGGATGAAACCCGTCTTGTGGTCGAACAGGTTGCGATAGTTGCGCGACCGGGCGCGCAGTCGCGCCGCATCCCCGCTGGCCCCCGCCCGCTCGGCGATGACCGCCATCGCCCAGTCGTCATAGGCATATTCCAGGGTCTTGCTGGCCGCCTCCCCGACCTTGTCGGACGGAATATAGCCAAGCTCCCGATAAGGCCGCAGGCCGCGCGCCTCGCTGTGAAAGGCGAGTTCGCGAATAGCGGGCCAGATGGCCGCCGCGTCGAGACCCGGCACGCCCTTCACCAAGCCCTCGGCGATCACCACCGCCGAGTGCCAGCCGATCATGCAATGGGTCTCGATCCCCTGAAGCGGCCATACCGGCGGCCCGGCCGGGGTTTCCAGCGTCATGCGGGCCAGACCGCGAACCAGATCGGCGTTCCGCTCCGGCCGGATCAGCCCCAGCAGCGGATGCAGGGTGCGATAGCTATCCCATAGCGAATAGGTGCTGTAATTATGGTCACCGTCGGACAGCCGGTGAACGGCGGTATCCATGCCGCGATAACGACCGTCGCTGTCCGAAAACAGCGTCGGCGCCAGCATCGCGTGATAGGCCGCCGTGTAGAATATCCGCTCCTCGGCCTCGCTCGCGCCCTCGATCGACAGGCCGTCCAGCGCCACGTCCCAGGCCGCATCGGCCTCCCGGACGACGCGGTCGAAATCTTCCGATGCGCCGTTCGCCGTCAGGTTGGCCAGCGCACCGTCGACATCGACGCCCGACAACGCGACGCGAACGACGATCGGCCCCGTGGCGGCGTCGGGAAAGAGCAGTGCGGCCTTCAGGGACGCCCCCGATACGCCCTCCCCGGTCGGTGCCACCGCCCGGTCATTGCTGAAGAAGCGCGCCTCGGCGAAAGGCCGCGACACCCGCAGCGCGAAGTGGATCACCCGCCCGTTCGCCCATTGCTGCACCCGCCGCGATCCGACCAGCGTATCGCGACCGATCAGGCGGAGCGACGCATCGCTGACCGGCGTGGGACGCGGCGGATCGAAGCCGATGCTGGCGGGATCGGGCTCGTCACGTGCGCCATGCGCCAGATCGACCAGGATATGGCCCGACCCCGGAAAGCGGTAGCGATGATAACCGACCCGGTCGGTGACGGTCAGTTCCGCCGCGATCCCGCTATCGGGGAAGCGCACCGCATAATAGCCGGGCCTCGCGCGCTCGTCGGTATGGACGAAACGTTGGCGATAGCTACCCTCGGGCCGCTCCAGGCTGCCGGGATCCAGGATGATCGGGCCGGTGCGGGGTACGAGCAGCACATCCATCAGGTCGCCGACTCCGGTCCCCGACAGATGCGTGTGCGAAAAGCCCAGCATCGTGGTGTCGTCATGGTGATAGCCCGAACAGGCGTCCCACCGTGCATTGTCCGTGTCGGGGCTCAGCTGCACCATGCCGAACGGGCGGGTCGCGCCCGGATAGGTATGGCCATGGCCGCCGGTTCCGATGAACGGATCGACCCAATCCACCGGCCGCTTGCCTGTCCTGGGCGCAGCGATGGCGGGCATGGACGCAGTCAGCGCCGCCGCTCCGGTGCCGCCGATCAATGCCCGGCGGGAAATGGCCATGTCACCGGACATAGATGGGATTTCCGATCAGCCAGAGCCTGCCGTCCGCCCGCCGCACATCGGCGCGAAACCAGTGTCGTACCGATCCCTGCGGCAGGGTGAAGGCGATGTCCGCCGCCCCACGCCCCAACGGCCCGGCCTTAGTGTGGGGGCGGACATGGCGACCATCGACCACCAGGTCGACCGTGCCGCCCTCCACGCCCTCGACATGAACGCTGCCCGTGATCGGGTCGCGCCCGGCGGGCAACGTGCCGCCCATCACCGCCTGCGCCGCACCGCGACGCGCCGACAGGTCGAGCACGCGTCCACGCCCCTCGTCCAGATCGACGAAGACCCGACCGCCCTTCAGGCCCCGCAGGACCGCGCCCTGCGAAAGATCATCCGCCCGCACGACCGTCGCCAGGCTGCCGATCGCGGCCTGGGGGCCGATGGGCGACCTGCCGCGATACTGGATCGCGTCGTGATTGTCCGAGCCCGCGACGCCGACCAGCCGATATCCCTGATCGAGCAGCCCCTCCCAATAGCGGACCTGCTTCGTGATCGCCGCCTCGCGGTCGCCCGGCGTCTCGATCGTGCTGCCGCCGTTGACCACCTCAATCGCATCGACCTTGGAATAATCGGTATCGCGCGGCGCCCAGCCGCAGCCCAGGCAATCCTCGCCGGTCGGGCGCGAGGGATGATTGATCGTCAGGAAGCCACCCGTGGCATGGGCGGCCGACAGCAGCGCATTGACGGTCGGCGTGCCGGGACGACCGATCTCTGTATCGACGAAGCCCATATAACCCAGCAGGTTGGCATGTCCGTCACGCGTGGTGAGTTCGCGGCCCGGCATCAGCAGCAGCGTGTCGAAATGCGGCTGGAGATAGCCCATCTCGATGAAGTGCGACGTCACATTATGGTCGGTCAAGGCGATGAAATCGAGACCGTGGTCGGCCGCTTCCTGAAAGGTCAGGAAGGGGGGACAGCCCGCCTCGCGTCCTGCCAGACTGCGGCATCGCGCATCGCTCTGCCCGCTATGACTGTGCAGGTCGCCGCGATACCAGCCCGGACCCGACCGGATCGGCGTGGCGGAAAAGGCGACTTCATCCAGGTTGGAAAAACGCGAGAACCAGATCTTCGCCGACCATTTCGCCGCATCATGGGGCCGGATCGACGGTACGCTGAGCGTCAGGCGCCACGGCCCTGCCGGAATGGGACCCGGCAGGAAGGAGGGCGAGGCGAAAGCTTCACCGATGGTGAAGGCATATTTGGTGCCCCCGCCCCAGCCGCGAAAGCGTTGCGGGTCGGTCACGCCCAGGTTGATCGCAACGCCCCGGTCGCGCCCCTCGAACGTGAAGACGACCCGGACCTGCGCCATCCCTTCGGGAACGGCGAAGGTCAGGTCCCTGGTCGTGGCGCGGTCGGTACTGCGGACGACGCCTTGCAGGACTATATCGGGTGCCCGATCCGATGCGGTGGCGGGCACGGCCATCAGGGCCATGCAGATCAGGAGCAGCCACCGCATCGTTCGGACTCCTTCTTACATCTTCATCGTGAGGCTGAACTGGAACACGCGGCCGGTCTTCATATAGCCGCCGTTCCGGTCGTTCGAGATATAGGTCTTTTCCTTACCTACCGTCGCCCAGTAGGTGTGCTGGTTCAGCAGGTTGCGCGCCGCAAAACCGACCTCCAGGTTCGCCGTGACTTCATAGGCCAGACCCAGATTCAATTCGCCGACCGGCTGGACATAGATGTCCGGCTGGCTGTCCTGCACGGTGGCGAGGATACGGCTGGTATAGTTGTACCACAAGTTGGTGCGCAGACCGCCGCCCGCATAGAAGACTTCGGCGTTGTAGATCAGGTCCGGGGCCTGGGGCAGGTTCGTCGTGCGGATATCGTTGGCCGCGACCTGATAGGTCGCACGCGTCTGCTGATAGGTGACGTTGCCGCCGAAGCCGAAATTGCCCAGCACGCCGCCGCCGACCAGATCGCCCAGCGTATAGCGGCCCGAGACCTCGACCCCCTTGGCATTGCCGCTGCGACCATTGGCCGTCTGCAACAGGATGATCCGGTTGCCATTGGCGTCGGTGCCGCCATCGGTGCCGACCGAACGAGTGCCCGACGGCACCAGGATGTTCTTCAGATCCTTGTAATACAACGCAATCTGGAAATAGCGGCCGACGCCACCATAATAATCGAGACCCGCGTCATAGCTCCACGCCTCGACCGGCTTCAGATCGGGGTTGGGCCGCGTGACCGTCACGAAACCGCCGCTCGGATCGCTCGTCGTGGTCGGCCCCGCCAGCAGGCCGAAGGCCGGACGCGAATAGCTCGACCGGATGGCGCCGCGAACGACGATGCGGCTGTCCGGCTTCCACGACGCCAGCAACGACGGATCGACATGATCATATTTGCGTCCGGCGTTGACGAGATTCCCGAGCGAGTAGAAACGCGCGGTGAAATCATTATCCTCGTAACGAATGCCCGGCATCACTTCGAGATTGCCCGCCTTCAGGGTCGCAGTCGCATACACCGCCTTGCGCTTCTCGACGCCCTTGAGCAGCCCCTGGTTGATCGTGGTCGCCGACAGGGCGGCATAGTTCACGAACTGCGTGACCTGCGAGTCGAGCTGCGAACGCTCGAGCACCTTGATGGGACGCGCGGGGTAGTAGCTCAGGAAATCGGTCAGCACGGTGCCGAGATATTGCGAGATCGACGGTCCCTGCACCGTTCCCGCCTGAAGCGGGGTCAGGAAGCGATACCGCGTCGCATCCGGGGCCAGCGAGCGGCCGTCACGATCCGAATCCTCATACAGGCCACCGACCGACACGCTCGAGATCAGGCCCTCGCCTTCCCATCCCACGCTGCCCTTCACGGTCTTCTTGACCTCGGACAGATAGTCATAGCCCGCCTGGACATAGAGCTGGGTCGGCCGGTCGAGCGAGCCGACATAGGCGATGGCGCCCTGCGACAGGACGGGACGGGGCGAACGATTGTCCGACAGGTCGACGACGACACCCTCGGTCGACGCCCCCGTGTTGCCCGCGGCACCGTTATAGGCAATCCCACGGAACGCTGCCTCGATACGGCGCGGCTGATCGAAGCGACCATCGGCATAGGCCCCCTCGAGCGAGGCGGTGAAGCCGTCATGATGCCACTTCGCACCGATCTGCGTCGACAGCAGTTCCTGCTCGACGTCCTCGGTACGGAAATAGCTGGCCGGATTGATGCCCAGCGGCGTGTAGACGCCCGCCGCGTTGTAGGAACCGCCATTCGGATTGGTCTGGCCGCGCGTCAGCTCGTTGCGGAGCGCGGTCTGGTTCATCGTGTTGGTGTTGAGATAGGTGGCGTAGTTCACCCGCGCGAAGGCATCGAACGACTCGCTGCGGAAGTCGAACGATCCGGTCGCGCCATAACGCTTGATCCGGTTGTTGTAGAAATTCCACTGCACGCCGTCCGCCGCAAGGGCGCCGCCATTGGCCAGCACGGTACGAACGGTATCCGTGGTCCGGTTCGCCGCCTTATAGTCGTTCTGCACGGCGGTGGACTCGGCCGTGTTCGCGCGCTCCTCGTAATAGCCCGCGACATAGACTCCGAACTGGCCCGCGCTCCCGAACCGGCGTGCCGCGTCCAGACCGATGGCACCGCCCATGCCCTCCATCTTGTGATCGAGGGCAAGTTGCGCCCCCTGGCCCAGAACCCGCGCACGGGTGAAGGACTTGCTGAAGTCGAATGCGGTCGGGGAGCGCAGGTCGACGATACCGGCGATCGCGTCGGCATCCTTGGCCGCGCCCGGCGTCTTGTCGACGGCGATGCCACCGATCGCGAAGGGCGAGAACAGGTTCAGCGAAATGGCGCGCGTGTTGCCCGCGGTCTGGGGCAGGCGAAGGCCGTCCAGCGTATAGGCATTGTAGCTGGTGTCGAAGCCGCGGATCGAGACGAACTGCGCTTCGCCGGTCGCGCTCTGGTTGCGCCCCTGGTCGCGGCTGACCGACACGCCCGGCAGGGCCTTGGCCAGATCGGCGACGCCGGTCTGCGAATTGATCGCCACGTCGCCGGTGGTCACGATGTCGATCGTCGCGATGGCGTTACGCTCTTCGTCCAGCGCGGTCCGCTGGCGGCGACCATTGACGACGATATCGCTGGTCAGCGACTCACTGGCGGTCTGCTGGGTCGCATCGGCATCCGCGGCGTCCACGGCGGGCGACGGAACCGTCTGCGCCATGGCGGCAGGCGCCACCATTTCCACTGCCACTGCCATCACGACGCCCGACAGCAAACGCCCCTTGCCCGACCGATTCCGCATCTGAACCCCCTGCACTTTTACAGTGCCCGGTATGAGCACCCCAATGCACGGCCGTTAGAAAATAGATTGGTCAGTTTTGTGTCAATCTGAATATTTCATTTTAAAAATTTACGGGGTTTCACATTCCAGGATACTGCCGAGACCCCAGCCTCAGGAGGCATCGGTCCCCGCCTTGGCCGCCTTGGCCCGGCGCGCGCCGCGCTGTTTGTCATAGGCCAGGCCGACGACGAGCGCCTGGGCGACGCACAGCGACGCCGCGAGGGATCGAAATCCCCGCACCTCCGCCTCGCGGACGATCAGGGTGTGGGTCGCATGTCGCGCAATCGGGCTGGCCAGGCTGTCCGAGATGGCAAGGATGCTGGCCCCCGCCGCCGCCGCTGCCTCGACCGCGCTCACGGTTTCGGGGGCATAGGAATGATAGCTGATCGCGATCAGCAGGTCACGGGACGACATGGCGCGAAACTGTTGAAAGGCGAGTCCGCCAATCCCGTCGATCAACATGGTCGGCTTGCCCGCCTGCGGAATGGCATAGGCCAGATAGGCAGCAACGGGAAAGGCCCGGCGCATACCGGCCAGATGCACGACCTGGGCCTTGCGGATCATCGCCACCGCCTCGGCCAGGCCGTCCTCACCGACTGTAGCCCGGGTATTCTGCAACGCCAGGATATCGGCCTCGGTGAACTCGTCGATGAGCGAACCGACACCCCGCTCGGAAACCGACTGGTCGACCGACGCCGTGAACTGATGAACCCGCTCACCATAACCCAGAGCGGCATTGTTCGCGAGCAGGCTGTCGCGCAACAATCGCTGCATCGGCCCCGCCCCGGTAAAGCCCAGCGACTTGGCAAATCGGACGATGGCGGACGGCTGCGTGCCCGATCGCGTGGCAATGACGCTCAACGGCTGGAGCGCCATGTCGTCCGGATGATCCAGAACATAGCGCGCGACATGCTGAAGCCTTTTGCTGAGCGAGTCGTGCCGATCGAGAATGGCCTGGCGCAATTCCGCCGCCGTCTGGGGCACCGTGATACCGGCATCGGTCATGATCGTCTCCGCATCGATGCCGCCATCATAAATGGGACCACGTCGATTACAAAGCGCATTTCTGAAATGTAATTTTCATATTGACTTATATTTGACATTATTTGTCTAAATAGGGGCAAATCTGGGAGGGCGGCCATGACGTACCAGGAACGACAGCATTGCATGCCTTCCAAAGCGGCGGCGAACATGGTCGGAGCTTATCCCGCATGACCGGCCTGGCGATGCCGTCCGAGCGCTCTGCGCCTGTCGAGGCGACGCCGCGCACGCTGGGACTGGCTGGCGGGCTTTCCGCCAATCTGCTGAACATGATCGGCATCGGCCCCTTCATCACCATTCCGCTGGCCCTGTCCGCCATGGGCGGTCCACAGGCGCTGATCGGCTGGTTGCTGGGCGCGCTGTTGTGCATCTGCGACGGAATGGTCTGGGCCGAGCTGGGCTCCGCCGTGCCGCGCTCGGGTGGTCCATTCCATTACCTGCGCGAAGCCTATGGCCCCGCCAGGCTGGGACGTCTGTTCGGCTTTCTCTACCTGTGGCAGACCATGCTGATCGGTCCGATGTCGATCGCATCGGGCACCGTCGGACTGGCGCATTATGCGACCTTCATCTGGCCGTCGCTGACCGGATGGGGCATCGCGGCCGTGGCAGCGGCGATCTGTCTGCTCAACACCGGATTGTTGTGGCGCGATGTGCGGTCGATCGAGCGCCTGTCCATCACGGTCAGCGTGATCGTGATTGCCGCCTGTCTGTGGATCATTCTCAGCGGCGCTTTGCATTTCGACGCCGGGCGCGCCTTTTCCTTTCCCAAGGGGGCCTTCTCGCCGACCACCGCCTTCTGGACGGGCCTGGGCGCGGCGACGCTGGTCGGCGTGTATGATTATGGTGGCTATAATGCCGTCTGTATGCTGGGCGGCGAAGTGCGCGAGCCCCGCCGCACCATTCCGCGCGCGGTGCTGATCTCGATACCGCTCGTCGCTTTCCTCTATATCGGCCTGAACCTGTCGATCCTGGGCGTGCTGCCCTGGCGACAGGCGATGAAGAGCAATGCCGTGGTCGCCGACTTCATGCAGGCCATCTACGGCTCGGCGGGCGGGGTCACCGTGGCCGTCCTGATCCTGATCGCCAGCTGGGGATCGGCGCTGATCGTCCTGCTCGGCTATTCGCGCGTTCCCTATGCCGCGGCCGTCGAAGGGGAATTCTTCGCCCGCTTCGCCCGACTACATCCGCGCGGGAATTTCCCGACCGTCGCCCTGCTGTTCATGGGAGGGGCGTCGGCTGTGGCCTGCCTGATGTCGCTGGACAATCTGATCGCGGCGCTGATCGTCGTGCAGACGCTGTTCCAGTACACGGCGCAGTGTTTCGCGGTCGTGCTGCTTCGCCGCCAGCGCAAGGCGGACGCCGCGCACACTTTCCGCATGCCGCTTTATCCCCTGCCGGTCATCGTCACCCTGATCGGATGGCTGTTCATCGTCGGCACCAGCCGCCCCGTCCATGTCCTGGCCGGCATCGCCGCGATGATGATCGGCACCATCGTGTTCCTCGTGGTCGCCCGTGCCCGCGCGAGTTGGCCCTTCGCCCCGAAGCCCGAGCCTGTCCTATGACCCATCACCCCGACGTCGCCGTGATCGGCGAGATCTATGTCGATCATGTCTTCAGCGGCTTTCCGACCTGGCCGCAGCCCGGCGAGGAAATCGTCACCGACTCCTATGTGCGTGAGATGGGCGGCGGGGCGGCGGCCACCGCCTGCGGTCTGGCGAAACTGGGGCGCAGCGTGGCGCTGGTCGGACTGGTCGGCGCGGATGACATGCCATGGTTCCGCGAACGCCTTGCTCGCTTCGGTGTGGCCAGTGACGGCCTGAGCATCGGCGACGGCGCGACGGGTACCTCGATCAGCGTTTCCACAGCGCAGGATCGGTCCTTCTTCACCCATATCGGGGTCAACCGGCAGGTCGGCGTCCTGGCCGTTGGCAAGGGATTGAAGACGCTGAAGAATGCCCGGCATGTGCATTTCGCCATGCCCCTGCCCCGCGACGTGGCCGATATCGTGCTGCCGGAACTAACCGCCGCCGGGATCACCACCTCACTCGACATGGGCTATCAGCCGGTATGGCTCGCCGATCCGGCCAATGGCCCGACGCTGACCGCCATCGACCATCTGATACCCAACGAGAAGGAGGCCGAGCTGATCTGCGGCAGCGCCGACCCGGCTGCCTATCTCGACCACGCCGCCCTCATCGGACTGCGTCACCCCATGGTGAAACTGGGTGCGCGCGGGGCCGCCGCGTTGGAGCATGGCATCATCGTCCAGGCCGCTCCGCCCGCCGTCGTGGCCGTGGACGCCACCGGCGCGGGCGATGCCTTTGACGCAGGGTTCATCGACGCGCTGCTCGATGGTGGCGACGCGCTTGCCCGCCTGCGTCGCGGCTGCCTGACCGGCGCGCTGTCCACCCGCCAGCCCGGCGCGCTGGCCGCCATTCCCGATACCCAAGAACTTCGGAGTTTTTATGACCGCACCTACTGACCGCAAGCTGACGCTCATCGGCGGCGGCGGTGTCCGCACGCCACTCGTCACCTTCGGCGTGAACGATGCCGCCGAGGCGTTGGGCGCGCGCGAACTGGTCCTGTGGGATCCGGACGCCGACCGTCTCGCGATCATGGCAGCGCTCGGCCGAGCCATCGTCAAGGCCGAGGGCGGCGACCTGATCGTCCGCGAGGCATCCTCGATCGAGGACGCGGTCGAGGGCGCGTCGTTCGTCATGAACTCGATCCGCGTCGGTGGCATCGCCGGTCGCGCCGCCGATGAGCGCACGGCCATCGAACACGGCTTTCCCGGACAGGAAACGACCGGCCCGGCGGGTGCGGCGATGGCCCTGCGGACGGTGCCGATCGCCATCGAACAGGCCCGGCTGGTCGAACGCCTGAGCCCCGACGGCTGGGTGGTGAATTTCACCAATCCCGCCGGCCTCATCACCCAGGCGATCAGCGATCATACCAATGCGAAGATCGTCGGCATCTGCGACACGCCGACCGAGCTGTTCCATAACATCGCCCATGCCCTGGGCGCGACGCTGGCCGATGTCGAATGCGACTATGTCGGCCTGAACCATCTCGGCTGGGTGCGCGGCATCCGGCTGCACGGCGAAGACGTGTTCGACCGCGTATTGGGCGACGACGCGGTCCTGGACAAGCTCTACTCGGCCCCCGTCTTCGACAAGGCGATGATCCGCGCCCTGCGGCTGATCCCGACCGAATATCTGTTCTTCTATTACGAACGCCGCCGCGCGCTGGCCAACCAGTGCAAGCACGGCGCCAGCCGCGGCACCGAGGTCGAGGCGTTGAACGTCGACCTGATCGCGACGCTGCGCGATCGCCTGTCGGCGGATGACGGCGCGGGTGCGATCGCGGCCTATGCGGCCTATCTGAACCGGCGGTCGGGTTCCTATATGAAGCTGGAAGCCGAGGGCGGCTCCGCCTTCGATCCCGAGTCGACCTTCGACATCGATCCGTTCCGCGTCGCCAGCGGCTATCACCGGATCGCGATCGACGTGATGAGCGCGCTGACCGGCGCGAAACCCGCCACGATCGTGGTCAACACACGCAACCGGGGCGCCCTGCCCGACCTGCCCGAACGTTCGATCGTCGAGACGTCCTCGCGGATCGAACGGGACTCGATCACCCCGCTGCCGATCGCGCCCTTGCCCGATCCGGCCATCGGACTGGTCCACGGGATCAAAGCCTATGAGCGCGCCGCCATCGAGGCAGCCCTGACCGGCGAAAGGCCGACCGCCCGCAAGGCGCTGTTGATCCATCCGGCGATCGGCGAGTGGGACCCGACCGGCGCGCTGCTGGCCGACCTGCTGGACCCGACCTGCCAGCATTGCTGAGCCGGGACGCGGCGCAGTGACGACGGATCGCGCCCGCGTGGTAACGGGCACCACGCGGCGGACCCTGATGCTCGGTTCGGCCGGTCTGGTCGGGCTGAGCGTCACCGGCGCATCAGGGGCCGCGCCCACGGCCCTCGACCACGAGGCGGCCTAGGCGATTTGAGCCTCCGGCGCCGGGGTTCGCGCAAACCACTCGCCACCAACCCAAGCATCGGCAAAGCGGTTGTGATAGACGCTCTCGTCAGCCTTTGTGCCCGACACGTCAGCTCAGATATGCAGACGTGACGCCCTGCCGGTTTGCAGGCGATAGAGGCGCTCGCTCGGGTCAGTCGACCAACCGATTTTCACCGGCCCGGCTTTCTGACCGCAGAAAAGAAACGTAGCCCTGCTTGAGCGGCTGAGGCTTGGCACCTTTTCCAGAAGCCAATTTGCGCAAATGCCGCAGCCCCTCCTCAGTCGTCGTCATGGATTGTCTCCGAAGACGGCGACGCGATATTGGCACGGCCGGGACCAGTCATGCGCCCATGCCGATCGGATGAACAGTTCGCGATCGCCATAGCGCGGACGTGTCAGCGCGTTTGCATCAACGGGGCGTTCACCGCCGCGCCAATCCACCCAAGCCTGTTCGGCATCCGCGAGCGAACTGCCAACCCGTTCCGGGACTATTCCGTGGTTTTGATTTCCCATGATTTTCACCTGTCTCCGGTCTGTTCCGGTTTCAGATGACTGGTGACGCTTTCGTCAGCGCAAGAATGGCGAATAACAGCCATTCTGGTCGGGGAGACAGGATTCGAACCTGCGACATCCTGCTCCCAAAGCAGGCGCGCTACCAGACTGCGCCACTCCCCGACAGGGGTTGGCCCTTAGGGGAAGCGGGGCGGTGGGTGCAAGGGGAATTTCAAAGGTTGGCTTGTTCGTCTTCCGACAGGTCGGCATCGGGCGGGTAATAGAGCGCCGCGCATTCCTCGCGCAGGCAGCCGCCCTCAATCACGATGTCATTGCGGTAAGCGTCGGCGATGAAGCCCAGCGTATCGACGTGCCGCGCCTCGAAATACATCGCATGGACGTCATCGCGGCCCGCGCCATAGACTACGCGGCCGACCTTCGACCAGATCGAGGCCATGGTGCACATGCCGCAGGGTTGCAGCGTCGAGTAAAGCGTCGCGCCGCGCAGTTCGAGTTCACCCTCCCCTTCGCAGGCGCGGCGGATCGCCATCATCTCGGCATGGGCGGTGGCGTCGGGCAGTTCCTCGGTCTGGTTGCGCTCGGCGGCAAGAACCCGGCCGTCGAGCACGATCACCGAGCCGAGCGGCGAGGTCGAGGGATCGGAGCCTTTCGACCGCGCGACCTCGATCGCCATGCGCATCCATTTTTCGTCGTCCTGGGTCATGGCGGGGTTAACGCCGTGGCCCGGCTTTCGGGTTCAAGCTTTTGAAATCCCACCTATCGCTGTTCGGCCTTCGTGCCATAATAATCGCTCAGCACACCGAAGGCCTCCTTGCGCTGTCCGGTCTCGGAGATCAGGCCCTTGCGGTTCCAGCCCTGCTGGAAATCGGGGTTCTGGCGGCGGGGCGAGCGGAAGTCCTTCAGGATCCAGGGCGACATGCCGCGCAGGGTCGGCACATGGTCCGCCATGCCCAGCGTGGCGCGGTAATAGTCGGCCTGAAACTCCTCGGAAAATTTCTGCTTGTTCGCCGGATCGTGGAAACCCGCCCGTGCATCGGCGCCGAATTCGGAGAAGATCAGCGGCTTGTCGGCGGGCACCCGCCATTCGCTGCGCGCCAGATCGGTCAGGCGATCCGGGGTATACCAGCCATTATAGGTGTTGATCGCCATGACATCCAGCGCGTCGGCCAGCGGATCGGCGAGGGTCATCACGGGGTGATCGGCGCCCTCCCCCCGCTCGACCAGCAGCGCGGCGCTGACCAGACGGGTGTCGTCCAGCCGCCGGACATCGCCGACCAGCGTGCGGAGGAAGACATTGCGGGCGTCGGTCACGGGCGTCTCGTTGGCGACGCTCCAGATGGCGATCGAGGCGCGGTTGCGGTCGCGCAGGATATTCTCCGCGAGCATCATCCGGGCGCGGTTCAGCGTGTCGGGGTTGGACCAGGCGACGCGCCAATAGACCGGCACCTCGCTCCAGACGATCAAGCCGAGTTCGTCCGCCAGCCGCACCGTCACATCGGAATGTGGATAATGCGCCAGCCGGACGAAATTGCCGTGCAGCCCGTCCTTGATCTCGGACAGCAGCGCGCGCGAGGCGGCCGGGGTCATCGCGCGGGTGGGATCGACGCCCAGTTCTTCCTCATGCATCGAGATGCCGCGCAGGAAGATCGGCTTGCCGTTGAGCAGGATGTCGGCGCCGCGTCGCTCGATGGTGCGAAAGCCGATGCGGTCGCGCCAATGGTCCTCGCCCGCCGTCACCGCCACGTCATAGAGCCGGGGCCGCTCGGGCGACCAGCGGACCAGCGCGCGGGGAGCGGCCATGGTCGCGCGCCAGTCGCCCTTGGCATCGGTGGTACCCGCCCGGTCCAGCCCCAGCTCGGCGATGCGCAGCCGCATCGGCCGGTTCGCCGCCTGCGGCCCGTCGAGATGCACGTCCACCGCCATGCGACCATCGCGGGTCAGGCACACCCAGGCGTCGTCGACATAGGTATCGGGCGTCTGGATCAGCCGAACCGGCCGGGTGATGCCGCCATAATTTTCCCAATCGGTGACCGGCGGCGGCACGGTGGCTTCGGTCGCCTGGCTGTCGACGCCGACTGTGACCTGGTTCATCCCGTCGCGAAGCAGCCCGGTGATGTCGAAGGCGAAGGGCGTGAAGCCGCCCTCATGCTTTCCGACCGGCTTACCGTTCAGATAGACGATGGTCGCGTAATTGGCCGCGCCGAAGCGCAGGAAATAGCGGCCCTTGCGGACGGCGGGCGCGGCGAAAGTCCGTTGATACCACATCAGCCCGTCATAATGGCGAAGCTCGGGTGCCTGGGTCAGCCAGGACGACGGCAGCGAGGTCAGCGGCGAATGGGGCAGGTCGAATTCGTAGAGGACGCGGCTGTCCTTCGCCATCTCGGTGCGAACGTCCACGTCCTTCCACCGCTGCTGCCCGCTATCGGGCATGCCGCCGTGAAAGCCCGAAATGCCGGAGCGGAACGGGTCGATCGAGTAATGCCACGGCCCCGACAGGTCGGTCCCGTCACGCAGATCGGCCGCCGCGAGAACGGGACCGGGCCGGGGCGCGGCATCCTGTGCGTAAAGCGGCGCGCCTGTGGCCAGCATCATGCCCGCCGCGGCATATCCCCACATGGTCCTGCCCATCACGTCGCTCTCCCGTCATTCGGCCGGTCCTGACCGCCAGCCTTGGTCGTCAGTCTAGACCCCGCCCCCGTTCATCTCCAGCCGGGTGCGGGGCGATATTCGAAGCTCATGCCGACCGCACGGCCGGGCTGGAATCCCTTCCACACGGTCGAGGCGGGCGGGCCGGGGCTGTATTGCGCCACCCGGCCGACCGGCGCGCCCGGCCAGCGGCCCGCATCCGACTGCACCGTCAGGCCGTTGAGATAGGCATCCATCGCCGTCTCACCCTTCACATAGCGGTCGAGAAAGGCGGTGATGAAATGGGTCTGGATGGGCAGCAGCCGGTCCTTGCGCCACACCGCGTCCTCGAACCAGTCCATGTCCCAGAAACGCTGCCGCATCGCGGGCGGTGCGGGTGTCAGGGCGATGCTATGCCCGGCCTGGGCAAAGGTCAGCAGATAGCGGGGGGCCGACGCGGGCGCCGTGAACAGCGCACGCGCTGCCTCATGCCCGACGACCCGGTCATGATCGCCGACGACGATCAGGGTCGGCACGGGCACCGCGCCCACGCCCTGCCCCGTCCAGATCGGCACCTCGCCGAAGCGGGCGGCGGGGGCCAGCGCAACGATGGCCTTGAGGTGCTTCGCGCGCAACGCGCCCGCCCGATCGGCGGCATAGGGGGTGAGGATGCCCCGGCTGAGCTGGCCCATCGCCGGGTTCAGCGGTGCCCCGCCGACCGTCAGTACGCCGTAACCGCCCATCGAATAACCGATCAGCGCGGTTCGGGTCGGATCGGCAGCGGCAAATATGCCCTTATGCTGGTCGGCACGGGCCTGCGCCTGGGCGGTGACGAAGGCGATGTCGAGCGGTCGCCGAGCGATCGGTCCCGCACGGGCGGCATCGGTACGGATACTGATCGGCGGATCGCGAAAGGCCGGGGCGACGACGACATAGCCCTTGCTGGCCAGATTTTCACCGAGCCAGGAAAGGACTTCGGGCGTGTTCCCATAGCCATGCGCCAGGATCACCAGCGGGAAACGGCCCGCCGCGGCCGGACGGTCGGGCGAAGCCAGGCCGGGCAGATCGAAGACGACGTCGCGGCCATCCTCGCCCGACAGGGCGGTATGATAGGTGGTCCCCCGCCCCGCCGAGGCCGCCGGATACCAGATGAGCAACGGCAGTTCGCGATCGACGATGGCAGGCCGGTCCCTGCCCTGGAGCGGATCGGCCTGCCCCGGCTGGACGAAACGGTTGCGCTGTACGCCGACCGGATAGCGTCCCAGCCGGGCAAGTTCGGGGGCGTCGACCGGCGGGCGGGCCGGGGCATCGCCCTGCCCCGCCCCCGGCATCTGCGCGGTGGCGACAGCGGCGAGCGTCGCCACCGCCGCCAGCCCCAGACCGACCCGGCGCATCAGAAGTTCAGGCCGAGGCGCATCCCGGCATAGCGGCGGAAGTCGCGCGGCAGCACCGCTTGGGTCGCGATGTTGTTGCCGAAATTACCCGCCGTGTTCACCAGCGACCCGTAATATTGCTTGTCGAACAGGTTGTTGACGAAGGCGACCAGCTCCCATCGGCGATCCTCCTCGCGCACGCCCAGGCCGACATTGACGATGCTGAAGGCGGGCTGGAAGGTCTGGGGATCGCGTGCCTGGAAAAACAGGCTGCTCTGATATTGCCAGTTCACCTGCGCCACACCGCGCGTGGTCGTGGTCAGGCGCGGCGAATAGTCCAGATTGGCGTTGAACTTCCACTTGGGCGCCTGGATCGCGGTGGTGTCGGTCAGGTTCTGGCTGGCGGGGGAGCCGGTGCAGCCCTGCGCCGCGGTCTGGAGCGGATAGCATTGGGCGACCCCGAACTCGGTATATTTCGCGTCGAGATAGGTGACGGCCCCGCCCAGGTTGAAGCTGTCGCTGAACCGCATCGAACCCTCGAACTCGACGCCCTTTGTATTCAGCTTGCCGACATTGGTCAGGCGATAATTGGATGTGCCATCGGCCAGCGTCTCGATCGTCTGGGCCTGAAGGTCACGGTAATTGGTGTCGAACAAGGTGACGTTGGCGGTCAGGCGGCGGTCGAGGAACTGGCTGCGGATACCCAGTTCCTTATCGCGCGAGCGTTCAGGGCGGATCGGCCCGGCCAACGCACGATTGCGGTTGAAGCCGGTCGTCAGATCGTAGGTCTGGCCCTTGTAACCGGTCGCATAGGTCACGAAGCCGTTGATCGTCGGGCTGAAATCATAGCGCAGCGTGCCGCGATAGGTGCCCGCCGTGTCACTGGCATGACCCGCAAAGGCCGTGCCCGCCAGATTGTCGCGGAAGGTATAGCTGACCCGCTCGTTCTGCACGCGACCGCCGCCGGTGAAGGTCAGGTCGGGCACGATCGTCCAGTCGACCTGCGCAAAGGCCGCGACCTGGCGCGACTGCGACGTGGCATACCAGTTGGCGAGCGAGAAATACGGCCCGCGCTGGAACGGGCGATTGAACTTCACATTCGCGCCGTAGAGGCCGACCGTATAGCGGAACGGCTTGTCCGCGTCGGACTGCAGGCGGACTTCCTCGGTCACCTGCTCGGAATTAAACACGCCGATCTGGGTGTTGTTGCCCAGATTGCCCGGTGCCGACGTGTCGTCATGGTCCAGATAGTCGTTCAGGTGGAAACGGTCGTACGAACTGATCGTCACCAGGTTCAGCGAACCGATGCCGAACTCGCCACGGATATAACCGCCGCCGCCCTCATATTTGGTGCGCGAGTCGTAATTATTGCTGATCGTCTGGTTGTCCGGCCCGACCACGATGCCGGGCAGAACGACCGATGGGGTCAGCCCGGCAGTGCCGCGCAGCCGGGCATTTTGACCGAATGCCAGGAAGGGGCGACCGACCGTGGTGTTGCCGTTGACGTAATTGCCCGAGATGACCAGCGCCGCCGTATCGGTCGGCTCCCAGCGCAGCTTGCCGCGCAGGTTCAGCGTCTCGCGGCCATTGACCCGCTTGCCGTTGAACAGGTTGCGGATATTGCCGTCCCAATTGTTGTAGGCGGCGGACACGACATAGCCGAGCTGCTCGTTGATCGGACCAGACACGCTGAAGTTCACGCCCTGCTCGCGATCGGTCGTCGCCACCGCATTGGCGCGGATGCGCAGTTCCGAGGTCGGGTTGCGCGTGATCAGGTTGACCAGACCCGCAGAAGCCGACTTGCCGTAGAGCGTGCTTTGGGGGCCGCGCAGCACCTCGATCCGCTCGACATCGGGCAGGTCGGTGAAGGCGCGCGCCTGGAACGCCAGCGGCACCTCGTCCACCAGTACCGCGACGCTGGATTCGACGCCGATCCCGAAGGCGAAGGTGCCGACACCGCGGAGCGAAATGTTGGAGTTCTGCGGCTGTTCGGCCGGGCGGACGACCAGCGAGGATGAGACCTTGCCGATATCGGTGAAATTGCGGACACCCGCCGCCGCCAACTGGGCCGGAGCGACGACCGACACGGCGAGCGGCACGCGCTGGACATTCTCGGCGCGCTTGTTGGCGGTGACGATGATGTCGCCTGCGCTGGCCGGTTCGGGCGCGACGTTGGAGGTGGGGCCGCCGGGCTGTCCCTGTGCCGCCTGGGTCAGTTGCGCCTCATCGGCTGGCGATGGTGCGGCCTGCTGAGCCGAAACCTGACTTGCCGCCGACAGCGATGCGATCATCGCCGTCAGGGCCACGGTGGAACGCAGCATCTTCATCCTTCCCTCCCATTGCCGCCGGTCTTGGCCGGTCTGGCCTTGTCAACCAAACATACCGAATGGCCTTACCAATGCAATGCTGTTGTTAGACCTGCGCAGGCGGGTTGCTTTGGTTGCGCTAATACAATGAAGAATTGCAAACGTGTGCGACATTTGCGCATCACTAACCAGCGCCAGATACGCAAAAGCGCCCGGCCAAGGCCGGACGCTCTCGCTTGCCCGATCGAAACGTCAGACGGTCAGATGAAGGCCGCGTCGTCCATCCTGCTCGACCGGCATACTATCCGCGCCTTCGACGATCAGGGCTCGGCCGTCGCCCGGCGGGAGCAGAAGGGTCATGCCGCCCTCCGCTTCCCCGTCGCGTGACACGGCGACGACGACCCGCTCCCCATCGGCTTGGCCGGTCAGATGCCAGCGCGTGACCGAGCCATGACCGTCGCCGCTATCGTCCATGCCGGTCCAACGGACAGCGCCGGTCGAGGGCGGGAAGAGCCACAGCCCACGACGATAGGGCTCAGGCCGCCAGCCGCCCCGGGCAAGGTCGACCAGCATCGCTGATCCGCTCCGCGCGAATAGCGGCGGCGGGCCATCAATTGGCGCGGCGACATCGGCCTTTACGCCACCGGCGAAACGCTCGCCCGTCCAGACGTGAACCCATTCGGTTCCACCCGGCAGTTGCACCGAACGGCGCTCCGCCCCTTCATCCATCACCGGGGCGGCAAGAACATCCGGCCCCAGCATATGCTCGTCCCGCTCGCCCCAGGCCGCTGGGTCCTGCGGGAAGTCGGCCCAGAGCGGGCGGACCATCGGCTCGTAATCCTCATGATAGCGGTGCAGCAGGTCGTAGAAGAACGGGATCAAGGTCTGGCGCAGCGCCATCAGGCGGTGCATCGCGGGCAGCACCTCCGGATACATCCAGGGCTCATTGACCGTCCGGTCGTCGTTCCAGCTATGGATGCTGAACCGGGGCATCAGCACCCCCGCCTGCACCCAGCGGATCAGCAGCTCCGGCGACGGCGCAGGCCCGGAAAAGCCGCCCACGTCATGGCCGCTGTTCGACACTCCCGACAGCGCCAGCCCGATCGACTGGCGGACATTGTAGCGGATCGTCTTCCACTCGGTCCGGTTGTCACCCGACCAGGTTTGCGCATAGCGGTGCAGTCCCGCCATGCCCGATCGGGTGACGACATAGGGCCTTGTATCGGGCCGCGCGGCGACCTGCGCCTGACGCGAGGCGCGGGTCATCAAGATTGGCTGGACCGGGCGCATCTCCGATGCCGGGCGGGCCTGGCCAAAGCCGTCGACCATGGCGCGGCGGTCCCACAGTTCATATTCGTTATTGTCGTTCCATGTTGCCTCGATCCCGTGATCGAGCAGCGCGGTGGTAACCTGATCGCGCCACCACGCCGCCGCCTTCGGCAAGGTCATGTCGATATAGCTGCCGACCTCGTCCCAGAACTGCGCCTCGACCGGCTCTCCGTCCGCGTTCGCGACGAACAGTCCGGCCGCCGCCACCTCGTCATAACGCGGATGGCTGCGCAGCAATGCGGGCTTGATATTGGGCACCAGCCGGACACCTGCCTCGGCATAGGAAGCGACGAAGGCAGCGGGATCGGGGAATTTGTCGCGGTTCCAGTGGAAGACGTACCGCTTGTCGCCGATCGACGTGTAGCCCGACGACAAATGGAAGGAGGTGCAGCCCAGATCATGCCGCTTGCACAGCTCCAGGAACCCCGCCATCTGCGCCGCCGCGTCGGGCGCATCGGTGTAGGTCATCGTCGAACCCGAATAGCCCAGCGACCAGCGCGGCATCAGCGCCGGACGCCCGGTCAGCCAGGTGAAGCGCCGCGTGACCGCCAGCGGGTCCGGCCCCGCGATGATCCAGCGATCCACATCCCCGGCATCGGCCACGACATGGCGATAGAGGCCGTGATAATTGTCCAGCTCCTGCCCCAGGTCGAAGGTGACATCGGCGACCGTGTCGTAAAACTCGCCATGGCAGCGCCCCTCGGAATCGGCGACCAGCAGATAGGGGATCGACTTGTAGAGCGGATCGCTCGTCTCGGCATCGAAGCCCATCGGGTCGACATTGGTCAGGCGAAAGCGCCCACCCGCCCGGTCGGTATCGCCCGTGCGGTCGCCCAGTCCGTAGAAGCGCTCGCCCGGCACCCGCGCGGCATAATGATGCGCGCGGCCGTCCCACCATCCGAAGTCATAGGCCTGGGTCGGGCGGTCCTGCGTGATGACGTGCCAGCCTTTTTCGGCCCGCTGTTCCCAGCGGCCATGCAGGCCGTCCAGAGTGAGGGTCACGCGAAGCCGCGCAGTCGCGACGATCAGGTGCCCGTCCGTCTCCTCGCAAGTGAAGTCGGGGCAAGCGAAGCCCGACACGTCCATCCGATCGCGGCCCGGTTCGGCAATGTCCTCGACCCCCGGCGCAATCGCCCAACTGGGCGGGCTGGTCACGCGCCCCTCGGCCAGCAGCAGAAGGCGCGTCATGTCCTCCTCCAGCACGAAGAGGTGCGCGACCGCGCCGGTATCGGCGGTCAGCGTCAGCCGCCCGCGCGACTGGCCGGTGATGGCGAAGCGCGGCGGCTGGGAAAGGGTGGCGCGCCTCATTGGCCGGTCTCCTGGGTCGTGGTGGCGAACGGCGTCAGCCGCCGTATGAAGATGATGAGCACCGCCGCCCCGATCAGGTCGAAGACCGCCAGCACGGCAAAGAGCGGCGCATAGCCGACCGTATCGGCCAGCTGCCCGATCAGCAGCGAGAAGAGCAGCCCGCCGATCCAGCCCGCCTGGCCGATAAAGCCATTGGCGGTGCCGACCTCGGCCGGGGCGAACACATCGGCTGATAAGGTATTGATGAGGCCGGAGATCATCTGATGGGCGAAGCCGCCGATGCAGAACAACGCGATCGCCGTATAGGGGCTGGCGGCCAGTCCGATACAGCCCGGCGCGATCATCAGGACCGCGCCCAGTACAACGCCGGCGACCCGCGACGGGATCAGTGAGACGCCACGCTTCATCAGCCAGGGCGAGAGATAGCCGCCCAATATGCCGCCGACATCGGCCGCCAGGAAGGGCAGCCAGGCGAACAGCGCGATCTGCTTCAGGTCCATGCCGCGCTCGCTGGCGAGGTAGAGGGGAATCCAGAAGCTGAAGGTCTGCCACGCCGGTTCGGCCAGGAAACGCGGCACCGCAATCACCCAGAAGCGCGAGGTGCGCAGAATATCCTTCGCCTTGGCGCGCTGGACCGGCCCCTTGGGCTTTTCGACCGCGATCATCGCCTTTTCCTCGGGCGTGATCGCAGGGTGCTCGTCGGGCGAGCGATAGAAGATGTACCAGGCAGCGGCCCAGAAGATGCCGACGCCTCCGGTGACGATGAAGGCTGTGCGCCAGTCGGCCCACAGCGCAACCGCCACCACCACCGGAGGCGCGATCAGCGCCCCGAGCGAGGTGCCCGCGTTGAACCAGCCGACCGCCACCGAGCGCTCGCGCGCCGGGAACCACTCGGCCACCGCCTTGATGCCCGAGGGGATGGCCGCGGACTCGAACAAGCCCAATATGCCGCGATAGATGGCCAGGCTGACCCAGCCGATCGCCAGCGCGTGCATCATGTTCGCCGCCGACCAGGCCAGGCCGAACAGCGCGAACCCGGCGCGCAGGCCGAAGCGGTCGATGAACGCCCCCGCCACCGGCTGCATGATCGTATAGGCCAGCTGGAACGCACCGACGACATAGCTGTATTGCTGCGTCGACATGTGGAGCGCGGACTTCAGCTCGGGCGCGAGGACGCCCAGGCTGTTGCGTGCCAGATAATTGGCGATCGTCCCCGCGCAGATCAGCGCAACGATCCACCAGCGCAGATTGCGTACCCGCAAGCCCGTCACTCCCCTACCCTCTCCCGGCGCATCGCGGCGCCGATGTCTGGGGCAAGCTTAACGACGGGAAAGCGGCCTGTCCATATTGGTCTAGCCAATCAGGCCGATCGATTGCTCAATCGCCGTCAAGTCGCTCGACATAGTGGAAATAGCGGAAGTCTGCCGGATGACCCGACCCGCTCATATCCTGACACGCCATGCCGACAAAGGCACCCGTGAAATTGGGCAAACCGGCCAACGTCGCCTCATCCGAGAGGATGGAGGCGTCGAAGGTCTGCGAAAGCCACGTCCATTCCGCCGCTCCCTCGGCACGGAAGGCGAAGCGGAGTTCCTCGTGATCGACCACCGCCCGCAACTCGATCGGGCCAGCCGGGGCGGGTGTTGCAGGCCCCATCAGGCTCTGTCCCTCCCCGTTCGGGAGGACCGACAGGACCTGGATCAGCTTTTTGCCCGCATCCCCGGCCGTGATCTGGAGGAAGTGGTATTTGGTGCTGTTGTAATAGGCGACGATCCCGGCGGCCTGCTGGAAATGCTCCGGCTCGTAATCGACGACCGTCCGCACGTCATAGCGGAAGGCGGTCTGGCGGCGGGCGACCAGCGCCTGTTCGAAATGGCTGCCGATCGTTTCGCGCCCGAACAGTCGCAAATGGCCGGGACGTTCGGTCAGGCTGAAGATATGGTCCGGCTCGGGCGTGCGCAACCATTGGAAGGCGGCTGGCAGAAATGGTGCGTCGAACTGGTCCCGCGCCTCGACCGGCGCGGGGACAGCCGCCACCGGCGTCGGTTCGGCACAGCGCAGCCAGCCGTCCGCGCCCCACTCCATCCGCCGGATCGCCGTCTCGCGGCCCAGCACGCAGCGATTGCTGACGGGCAGCGGACGGCCGCAGAGAAAGGCCATCCACGTCTCACCGTCCGGCGTCTCGACCAGATCGCCATGCCCGGTGCGTTGCAGCGGCGCGTCGGGCGTGTCGCGCGCGGTCAGCACCGGGCCGTCGGGATGCACCTCATAGGGGCCGAACAGGTCGCGCGCGCGCGCCATCGTCACGGCATGGCCGCGCTCGGTTCCCCCCTCGGCGACCAGCAAATGATACCAGCCGTCGCGCTTATACAGATGCGGCCCCTCGGTGAAACCCAGCGCCGTGCCGTCGAAGATGCGGCGACGCTCGCCCAGCAGGCGGCCGGTGGTCAGGTCCATCTGCTGGATCACGATCCCGGCAAAGCGCTTGCGATCGGGGCGATGGTCCCACAGCATGTTCAGCAGCCAACTGCGCCCGTCATCGTCATGGAACAGCGCCGGGTCGAAGCCGCTGCTGTTCAGATGGACGGCATCGGACCACTCGCCGTCGATCCGCTCGCTCGACGCCCAGTAATTGTGGAAGTCGCGGAGCGACGCGCCCTTCGCGCCGTCGACGGTGGTGCGGCCATAGCGCTTGACGTCGGTGAAGATCAGGTGGAACCGCCCACCGGCATAGCTCAGATCGGGTGCCCAGACGCCGCAACTATCGGGGTTGCCCCGCATGTCGAGCTGGCTCGCCCGGTTCAGCGGCCGCGCCACCAGCGTCCAGTTCACCAGATCGCGGCTATGGTGGATCTGGACGCCCGGATACCATTCGAAGGTCGAGGTCGCGATGTAATAATCCTCGCCGACGCGCACGATCGAGGGATCGGGATTGAAGCCCGGCAGAATGGGATTGTTCGGGGTCATGCGGGTTTGCGCACCAAGGTCCAGAGGAGAGCCGCGCCGGCCAGATCGAGCAGGCCGAGCAGGATGAAGAAGGGCTGATAGCCGACCTGATCGACCAGCGAACCGAGCGTCAGGGTAAAGATCAGCACGCCCAGATTGGCCGCCGTCCCCGACACGCCGGTCGCGGTCGCCACCTGATCCTGCGGAAACAGGTCGGAGCATAAAGTGATGACGGTGACGGACAGCGTCTGGTGGGCGAAACCGCCCAGGCACAGCAGCGCGACGGCGGCGACGGGACTGCCCACGCTGCCGACGAACATCATGCCGGTCATCAGCACCGCACCCAGCGTAAAGGCCCCGCGCCGCGCGTCGATCAGGTTGACCCCGCGCCGTTGCAGGGAGGCGACGACCGCCGGTCCGAACAGGCAGCCGAGATCGGCGGCCAGGAAGGGCAGCCAGGCGAACATCGCGATCTGGGTCAGGTCGAAATGCCGCGCCTGGACGAGGTAGAGCGGCATCCACAGCGACAACATGCCCCAGACCGGATCCGCCAGGAACCGCGCCGCCGCGATCGCCCACAGGTTGCGACGGCGCAGCAGCTCGCCCAGCGGCGGACGGCGGCGCTGCTTGACGAGCGCGGCCTCCTGCCCCTCGACGATCAGTGTCCGCTCCGCCTCCGACAGCGCGCGGTGACGGGCGGGCGTCGCATACCAGAAGAGCCAGGCCAGCACCCAGAGCAGCCCCAGCCCGCCCGCCACGAAGAAGGCCGCGCGCCAGCTATGGTGGAACACCGCCCAGGCGACGAGCGGCGGCGCGAAGACCGCGCCGAACGAGGCCCCGATCTGATAGATGCCGCCCGCGACGCCGCGCTCGCGCGCCGGGAACCACTCGGCGACGACCTTCATGCCCGCCGGTTGCGCCGATCCCTCGACCAGACCCAGCGCGCCGCGAAGCCCGGCAAAGCCCAGCCAGCCATTGGCGAACCCATGCCCGATGGTGATGCAGGACCACACCGCGACGAACAGGGTGAAGCCGATCTTCAACCCGATCAGGTCGAGCAGATAGCCCGCCACCGGCTGGAACATGATGCCGAACTGAAAGGCGCCGGTGATCCAGCTATATTGTTCCGAACTGATATGCTGTTCGGCCATGATTGCGGGCGCGGCGACACCCAGGATGCTGCGGGTCAGATAGTTGATGACCATCGCACCCACGAACAGCGCGATGATCGTCCAGCGGATATAGGGAAAACCCTTCACATGCGGTCCTTCGGCCTGTTCGGCATATGTCGTTCCCATTGACCTGATGCGGCATGCCGGGGCACGGCTGTGGCTGAGCATCGGCATAGCGTGAAGCCCGATGACGGGACAGGATGACCGTGACCAAGACCCGAAAGCGCCCACGCGGCGTGACCATCATCGACGTGGCCAAGGAGGCTGGCGTCTCGCCCATGACCGTCTCGCGCGTCATCAATGGCGATGCGGGCGTGCGCGACGAAGTGCGCGTCCATGTCCGCGAGGTCATCAAGCGGCTGAACTACACCCCCAATCTGATGGCGCGCAGCCTGGTGACGGCCAGCGAGGTCCGCATCGGCGTCATCTATTCCAACCCCAGCGCCGCCTTCATGAGCGAATTGCTGGTCGGCGTGTTCGAAGAAGCCTCGACCCGCGCGGCGCAGCTGTTCCTCCTGAAGGGCGAACAGGGCCGCCCGCCGACGCGCGAGGCGATCGAGGGGCTGATCGACCAGCGGATCGCGGGGGTCATCCTGGCCCCGCCGCTGGGTGAATCCGACTTCGTCCGCGACATCATCCGCGAGGCACGGTTGCCCATGGCGGTGATCGGCGGCGTCGCGCCCGATGCCGTGTCCGTCTGGATCGACAATGCGCGCGCCGCCTATGACATGACCCGCCACCTGATCGCCCTGGGCCATCGCCGCATCGGCTTCGTCCACGGCAATCCCGGCCAGTCGGCCAGTATCGAGCGACTGGCGGGCTTTTGCCGCGCGGTCGAGGAAGAAGGCGGTCTCGAAACGCGGATCGTCCAGGGCGATTACAGCTATGCCTCGGGCCTGCGGGCAGGCGAGGAACTGCTGGCCGGGGAAAGCCCGCCAACCGCGATCTTCGCCAGCAACGACGACATGGCTGCCGCGATCGTCTCGGTCGCGCATCGGCGGCATCTGGACGTGCCGGGCGACCTGACCGTGGTGGGCTTCGACGACAGCACCGCCGCAACGACGCTCTGGCCGCCGCTGACCACCATCCACCAACCCGTCCGCGCGCTGGCGACCGAGGCGTTGCAAAGGCTGATCCAGGAGATTCGAGGCGGGGTTCCGGCGCCGAACGGCCAGCCGCGCGTCACGGTGCTGGAGCATCAACTGATCGAACGCGATTCCACGGCCCCGCCGCGTTACTAGAATCGGATGGCATGACGTACAGTCTCCCCTCCCCTTCAGGGGAGGGGCAGGGGGTGGGGCGCTTCCGCAAACAAGCGGCTCGTGGAGATGCCCCACCCCAGCCCCTCCCCTAAAGGGGAGGGGTTCGGCCTGAAACCGTAAAATGCCATGCTCCATTAGCCCTTACCGCGCCGAAGCCGTCACACCAGCATCGGTCTGCACGACCGGCTTCATCGTCCCGTCGGAATTATAGTAAAGCCGCTCGACCGTCACCGCGCGCCGTCCGATCGCGCCGCTCTGGTCGCCGATGGCGAGGTTCGCATTGTGCAGGAACAGGTAGGACTTGCCCTTGAACTCGGCGATGCCCGGATGGATCGTAAAGCTGTACTTGCCCGAACCCGTCAGCAGCCCGCGATAGGTCCATGGCCCCTTCAGCGAGGTCGCGGTGGCGTAGGAGATATGCTCGTCCCGCTGCGTCGTCCGGTCCAGCGAGGCATAGGTCAGGTAATAAAGCTTGCCGCGCTTGTGCAGCCACGGCCCCTCCTCGAAGTGCGGCGGCGTGATCTCGGTGATCGGGCCGTCGATCTCGATCATGTTGGGCTTCAGCCTGGCGATATAGCATTGCCGGTTGCCCCAGGCGATCCAGGTCGTGCCGTCGTCATCGGTCATGACGGTCGGATCGATGTCTTCCCAGCTATGCGTACCCTTCGGCGTCATCTCGTTGGTGATGAGCGCCGATCCCTTGGCATCGACGAACGGGCCGGTGGGCTTGTCGGACACCGCGACCGCGATCGCCTTGCCCGGATGGCTGTTGTCATGCTCGACCGCAGTGTAGAACCAGTATTTGCCGTGTCTATAGATCGCCTGGCTGGCCCAGGCGTCCTTCTTGGCCCATTTGAAGTCCTTGACGTTCATGATGGCGCCGTGCGGCGTCCAGCTCTTCATGTCGGTGGTGGAATAGACCAGCCACTCCTTCATGTTGAACATCTCGTCGCGCTGCGCTTCGTCATGCCCGACATAGAGGTACAGCGTGTTTCCCACGACCAGCGGCGCGGGATCCGCCGTGAAGCGGTCGCGGATGATCGGGTTGCTCCCCGGCCGGTCGGCCGCCAGCGCAGCCCCCGACGCGGCCAGCAGCAGGGATGCGATCGTCCGCGACTTCGTCATCATGTGGGTCCCCGTCAGAAGTTGAAGCGCACGCCCGCGCGGTACACCCGCCCGAGAACGTCATAGAGCGCCGGGTTGACGAAATAGGGCGACTTGGCCGGATCGCGGTTGAACACATTGTCGACCTTAAAATAGGCCGTCACCGCCTTGCTCACATTATAGGTGCCGCCAATGTCGAAATAGAAGGCGCCGGGGATGAAGTTGTTGTCGATGGTCGGCCGGTTCGCGGTCGAGGCGGGGCAGCCGGTGGTGCATTGGATGTACTGATTGCCCAGCTTGCCGTCGCTGAACCAGCGTTCCTGCAACAGCAGCGACCAGTCGTCGGTGGCATAGGTCTGCACCGCCAGCCACTTCCACTTGGGCGTGTTGCCGATGTTCACGCCCGCCGTGTCGTTCGGGATCGTGTTCGGCAGGCCGGTATCGGTGATGAAGCGCCGGATATTGGTCGCCAGCGCCCGCAGCGTCAGGTTGCCCGGCAGGCCCAGCGGATTGCGCCAGCGATAGCTCGCCTCGATATCGAAACCGTCGGTCAGGATCGAGGCCAGGTTGAACGACTGGACATTGATGAAGTTCGGGCCGTTGGGGTTGTTCAGGTTGAACACGCCGCACGTCTCGGGCGCGATGTTGAGATAGCACAGGTTGACGATGTCCTGTGCGCCCAGGCTGGAGATGACGTCGGTGATCTTGATCTTGTAATAGTCGACCGACAGGCTGAGGCCCGGTATCGCCTGCGAATTGGAGAAGGCGATGCCCAGCGTGGTGTTGCGCGCGATCTCGGGCGTCAGGTTGACGTTGCCGATGGTGTTCTGCAGCGCCAGCACATTGACGTTGCGGAAGGGATCGAAAAAGCCCGGCAGCGTCGTGGTGACCGGCGCGGCGAACAGCTCCGACAAGTTGGGCGCGCGCACGTCGCGCGAGGTCACGCCGCGAATGCGCAGGCCATCGACCGGCAGGTCCCAGGTGCCGCCGATCTTCCACGCCCAGACCGTGCCCGAGGTGCTGTAGTCGGTGACGCGCACCGCGCCGTTGATGTTGGCACGGCCGCCCGCGTCCGAGTTGATGACCGGCAGGTTCGCCTCGACGAACGCTTCCTTCACGCTATAGGCGCCGGTCCCGTTCTTGTAATTGCCCGCATACCAGTTGTTGCCGTCGGCCAGCAGCGCCGGGTCGGCCGGGTAGTTGGCATTGGCGGGCGTGTTGGCGAAGCCCGCGCCGTAAGGGTCGGCGCGCACGCGGTAGAATTCGTGGCGGAACTCGCCGCCGAACGCGACCGACACCGGCCCGGCCCAGGACGAGAAGGGCGAGCCCGAGAAGTTCAGGCTGATGACGTCCTGAGTCTGGCGGGTCCGCTGATAGGGACCATATTGCGGCATGATATAGCTGATCGCCGCCGCCGAGGGATTGCCGCCGAAGATATTGAGCGGCTGGCACCCGTTGGCGCGCGCGGTCGCATCGGCGCAGACGATCGCGCCGTTCAGCGTGGTCGCGTTGATCGCCTGGTTGAAGCGGCGCGACAGCATGATGTTGCTGACATCGACATCGGTGTAGTTGGTGCCGTGTTCGAAATACATGTCGTAGGACCAGTCGGATCCGGCGACGCTCTCACGTCCCTTGGCGCCTGCGACGAAGCGGAACTGGCGGCGATCGGTATAGACCTGGGTGTTGCCCAGCGCCGCGTTGCTGGTGCCATACTGGAAATTGGTGATGCCCGCCGTGGCGCACTGTGCCTTGACCAGCGCGGGGACGTAAGGGTTGGCGCACTGGATGGTCAGGTTCGGGCGGTTCTGCCCGCCGACCGGCTGGTTGTTGGTCTTGACCTGGCCGATGTTGATCGTGCCGTAAAGCTCGCCATTGGGGGCGAAGTCATAGCCTATACGACCATAGCCGTTGACGCGCTGGATCTTCGACTGGAGCGAGCGTCCGGCATCGACATTGCCCGACAGGTCGCCACCCTGGCAGAAGCCGGGCAGACAGCCCCGAACATTGCCCGCCGCGTCGCGCGCGGGCACGCCGTTCGAGCCGTACTGGAACTGGAACGGATTGCCCGACTGGTCGAAGGCGATGCCCTGTAGCGGCCCGGCAGTGATGAGGCCGTACTTCGTATAATTGTAGGACTGGGCATAGTCGCGGAACAGATATTGCGGCGACCCGTCGTTCAGGACGTTGCGGTTGATCAGCGTCGACTGGCGGAACCAGTCGCGGCCATTGGCCAGATTGATGCCGAAGTCGCCCCCGCCGACGCCGTCCTCGTGCGCATATTCGGTGCTCGCGATCACATGCACCGTGTCGTTGAGCAGGCTGGTGCCGCCCGCCAGCTGGACCAGCACCTGCTGATCGTCGCCATAGGTGGTCACGCCGCCCTGGACATTGCCCTTGATCCCCTTGAACCGGGTATCGGTGATGAAGTTTACCACACCGCCGACCGCGTCCGAGCCGTAGGAGGCGGAGGCACCGCCGTTCACGACATCGACGCGCTTGATGAGCAGCTGCGGGAAAAGGCTGATGTCGGGGACGCCCGTCACGTTCGCGCCGACGACGCGCTGCCCGTCGAGCAGGGTCAGGGTGCGGATCGCCCCGACGCCGCGCAGCGAGAAGGAACTGAGGCCCTGCTGGCCGCTCGACGTGCTGAAGGTGTTCGTCGCGGTGCCGGTCGAACCCTGGAGCGAGGGAAGCTGGGCGACCGTGGTGAAGACGTTGGGCTGGGCGTTGGCGGCGATCTGTTCCTCGCCGATCACCGTGGTCGGGGTCGGTGCGGTGAAGCCGCCGGTGGTGATGCGCGATCCGGTCACGATGATGTCGCGGGTCGGGCCTTCATCAGCCTGATCGGTCTGGGGCGCAGGGGTCTGAACGGCTGTCGGATCGGATGAAGCGTACTGCGCTGCCTGGTTCGGCGGGACCTGCGCCCAGGCCGGTGCGGCCATCATGCCGCCCGCCAGAACCATCAGGCTGGCTGCGCCCAGAGCGTGACGGCGCAGCCGCCGGGTGCGCGTTCCCGTCTTCATCATCATCCTCATCCCTTTTGATTCTGTTTTATCTGGTAACGTTACCAGCATTCATTTCCTGTTTTTGCGCGCGTGTCAATGTTGCAAAATGACATGTACGTCGGACACGCTGGCGGATTTGCGGGAATGAGCTAAGTTCTCGCCTGGATCCATTTACCCTCCCCGGCACGGGTAGGGGGACCAGCGAAGCTGGTGGAGGGGGCGTGCCGCCAGCGACGACCTTTGCGGAAGCCCCCCTCCGTCAGCGCTGCGCGCTGCCACCTCCCCGCATCGGGGAGGAATAGAAATGGATCAGTCCCCGGAACAATCCCCGCAGCGACCGCGCACTTCGATCACCGGCCGCTCGGGGCGAAACCCCGCACCGACAGCCGCGTCGCGGACCGCGCCGGTCAGGCGATCATCGTCGATATGCGTGATCTGCCCGCACTTGTCGCAAACCAGGAAGATGCAGTCGTGCAGGCAGTCGGGATGCGCGTTGGCGACATAGGCATTGGCGCTCTCCACCCGGCGGGCCAGATTCGCGCCGACGAACAGGTCGAGGATGCGATAGACGCTGTTCGCCGCCACGCGCCGCCCCTGCGACTGCGACATGACATCGGCGATGTCATAGGCCGAGGCGGGCTTGTCGAACCCGGCCAGCGCCTCGAACACGCTGGCGCGCATCGCCGTCCACTGTTCCCCGGCGCGCTCCAGGGTAGCCTTGGCCGCGACGGAGAGGTCGGCCCCCTGGGGCTCCTGATGGGTGTGAACATGCGCCATGAAGGGGATTTAGGCGGTGCCGCCCCGCCGGGCAAGGTCCGGGCGGCGGGGCATTCGGTCCACTATCGCGCGCGGGTGCGAAACTCTATGATGGCATCATGCTGCAACCGAGCCCCGCCTTCATGATTACTGCCCGCCCCCGCAGCCTGGCCCGCTGGTTGTTCGCGGTCGCCGGGCTGATCGTCGCCATGGTCGTGGTCGGCGGCATCACGCGCCTGACCAATAGCGGCCTGTCGATCACCGAGTGGAAGCCGATCACCGGCATCGTGCCGCCGCTGACCGATGCGCAGTGGCAGGCCGAATTCGCCAATTACAAGCGCATTCCCGAATATTGGACCTTCAACCGCGACATGACGCTGGCCGGGTTCAAGGCGATCTTCTTCTGGGAATATCTGCACCGTGTCCTGGGGCGGGTGATCGGCATGGCCTTTGCCCTGCCCCTGATCTGGTTCTGGGCGAGGAAGGCCATTCCGGCGGGCTACAAGCCGCGCCTCGTCGCGCTGCTGGCGCTGGGCGGATTGCAGGGGGCGGTGGGCTGGTGGATGGTCGCGTCGGGCCTCGTCGAGCGCACGGACGTCAGCCATATCCGGCTGGCGGTGCATCTGCTGACCGCGCTGTTCATCCTGGCTGGGATCGTGTGGACCGCGCTCGACCTGATGGCGCTTCATCGCAACCGCCTGGCGGCCCCGGCCCGGCTGACGCTGCTCGGCGCGGGTGCGATCGTCACGCTGTTCGTCCAGTTGATGTTCGGTGCGCTGACCGCAGGGCTGGATGCGGGCTATGCCTTTTCCAGCTGGCCGCTGATGGGCGACGCCTGGTTCCCGGTCGGCACGCCGATGATGACGCCCGCCATAGCCAATGTCTTCGACAACCCGGTCGTGGTGCAGTTCATCCATCGCTGGTTCGCCTTCGCGGCGGCGGGGCTGCTCGTCTGGATGGCCGCGCGGGCGATCCGGCACGGCGCATTGCGTGCGGGCTGGCTGGTCATCGTGCTGGTCGTCGTCCAGATCGGCCTGGGCATCGCCACGCTGTTGTCGGGCGTGCAGATCGACATCGCGGTCGCGCATCAGGCCAATGCCGCCCTCCTGCTGATCGCCGCGACCGCCGCCGCGCATTGCCTGGGAAGCGTCGGGCAAAACCGCAAGGTATCATAATACCCGTCAGCAAAGCCCCACTTTGCTTGACATTTTGGGGGTCCTCCAGCATTGGACCCTTGTTCGCGCCGCCCGGGTTCACGGGCGGCGTGTTGCATTTCAAACCGAAAGGTCTCACGCCCATGAAGGCGCTCATGAAGACCACCAAGGCGGCCAAGCCGCACGAGGTGGAGAAGAAGTGGCATATCGTCGACGCCGACGGTCTGGTTGTCGGCCGTGCCGCCACCATCATCGCGAACATCCTGCGCGGCAAGCACAAGACGTCGTTCACCCCGCACGTCGATTGCGGTGACAATGTCATCGTCATCAACGCGGACAAGGTGCGCTTCACCGGCAACAAGCTGGGCCAGAAGGTGTACTACAAGCACACCGGTTATGCCGGTGGTATCAAGGGCATCACCGCCGCCAAGGTCCTGGAAGGCCGCTTCCCCGAGCGCGTCCTGGAAAAGGCCGTCGAGCGTATGATCCCGCGCGGTCCGCTGGGCCGCCAGCAGATGCGCAACCTGCGCATCTTCGCCGGCACCGAGCATCCGCACGCCGCTCAGAACCCCGAAGTCCTCGACATCGCGTCGATGAACCGCAAGAACAAGGTGGGCGCATAATGTCCGATAACCGCCAGTCGCTCGCCGATCTCGGCGCCACCCTGAACCAGCAGGCCGCTGCCGCCCCGGCGCAGACCGCCGCTGCCGGTGAAGCGCCTGCCGCTCCCGCCGAGCGCGTCAGCACCACCCCGCTGCGTCAGCAGGAACTGGACAAGTTCGGCCGCGCCTATGCCACCGGCCGTCGTAAGGACGCCGTGGCTCGCGTCTGGCTGAAGCCGGGTTCGGGCAAGATCACGATCAACGGTCGTGACCAGGAAGTCTATTTCGCACGTCCGACGCTGCGTCTCGTCATCAACCAGGTGTTCGGCATCACCGAGCGCGAAGGTCAGTATGACGTGATCTGCACCGTCAAGGGCGGCGGTCTGTCGGGCCAGGCCGGTGCGGTCAAGCACGGCATCAGCCAGGCGCTGACCAAGTACGAGCCGATCCTGCGCGCTCCGGTCAAGGCCGCTGGCTTCCTGACCCGCGACAGCCGTACCGTCGAGCGTAAGAAGTATGGCCGCGCCAAGGCGCGTCGCAGCTTCCAGTTCTCGAAGCGCTAAGTTGCGGGCTGCCCCGGATTGCGCAAGCAATCCGTGGACTTGCCATCAAGCACGAACGAGCGGTCCGGCAACGGGCCGCTCTTTTCGTTTGGAGCGGACTTCACCCGCCCGACAGGACGCCTCCCCTATGACAAACCCGTTATGGATTCCCGCCACCATCGCGGCCGCGACCTTTCAGGTCGGTCGCAACGCCCTGCAACGCGGGGTCATGGCGTCCTCGGGACCATGGGGGGCGACGCTGGTGCGGTTCCTGTTCGGCCTGCCCTTCTCGATCCTGTTCGTCACGCTGGCCCATTTGGTCATGCCGGGGGCCGACCTCCATTGGAGCGGCGCCTTCTGGCTGTCGGCGATCGTGGGTGCCGCGTCTCAGGTGCTGGCAACGGCCGCGCTGCTCGACGCCATGCAGCGGTCCGGCTTCGCGGTCGGCACCGCACTTCAACAAAGCTCGCTGCCGCTGGCCGCATTGCTCGGCCTGATCGTCTATCATGACCGGATCAGCGGCGTGGCCTGGATCGGCGTCGCCATCACCACGGCCGGCCTGGTCGCCCTGTCCTGGCCGCCGCCCGAGCAGCGCCGCGCCTCGCTGATCGGTGCAGCGATGGGATTGGCATCGGGGCTGTTCTTCGGCTTTTCGCTCAACGCCTTTCGCCACGCCGCACTGGCACTTGATCCCGTCCACCCGGTCTTCGCCGCGCTGGTCTGCGTCGCCGTCGTTCAGGCGATGCAGACGGTGGCGCTCGGCCTGATCCTCGCCTGGCGCGATCCGGCGACGCTGGTCGAGGTGGCGCGCCGCTGGCAACCGTCGCTGGGCGCGGGGTTGTGCGGGGCCTGCGCCTCGGCGGGGTGGTTCGTGGCGCTCGCCCTGTCCCCCGCCGCGCCGGTTCGTGCGCTGGGCATCATCGAGGCCCCCATCGCTGCCATGGCCGGACACCGGCTGTTCCGCGAGCGACTGGGCGCGCGGCAGATCCTGTCGGGAATCGCGATCATCGGCGGCGTATTGCTGACGACGCTGTTCTGACACCCCTGACGGGAATGTCACACGGACTTTATGAGGCGGCCATCCACGTCGCGGCACATTCGTTCATAGGGCGGTAGAGGAGGAAGGACATGAAAGCGCGTCGGGGCCATGATCGACTGCTCCCATGGCTCGCCGTTCTGGCGCTGCCCGCCATTGCCGCCGCGCCAGCTCCGGTAGACCTTTCTGCCCTGGCCCCCGGCTGGCGGCTTGTGGCAAGCCAGGGGCCGGACGTGGAAGACCCGGGCGGCAATACGGCACCGGGCAAGCTCCATCTTTGCCTGACTCGCAATAGCGGGAAGACCTGTCGTCCCGCGCTCGACGACCTGCTCGCCGGTCCGGACCAGCCCGACGCGTTCGATGAAGCCCATTATCTGGAAACCGCACGGATCGTCCGCCCCAGCGCCGAACGTGCGCTGCTCTGGGTCCAGGTCGCCAGCGTCCATGCCGGCAATGGCGACCAGCGCGTCGGCCGCATGGCGCTGTCCTATGACCGCACGGGCGACCGCTTCGTGCCCGTCTTTCGCCAACAGACGAGCCGCAACAACAACCAGGAGGTGCGCTTCGTCGAAACGGGTCCGCTGCGCGGCGCGATCATTTCCGCCGTGCCCACATCCGATGCACCGTTCGGCTTCTGGATCACCGTGAACCGGATGAATGCCGGTGGTCGTTACGCCCCCGTCCTGCGCTATCGCAGCGGAACGCGTTATGGTGACGGCAATCCATTGGCGGTGATCGATTCGGAAATGCCCGAGACCTTGCGCCGGTTGAAGCTGTGGCATCCAGGACAAGCGTTCCCCCTGCCCGACCGCGCCTGTCCCAGACCCCGGCTGATCGCGCAGGTCCTGTGGTGCGCCGATCCGCCCGCCAAGGCACCGCGCTAGAGCCGGACGATGGCGGTGGCGATCCGTTCGGCTTCCTCCGGGTCGTGCGTGACCATCAGGATCGGGATGCCGCTATGGTCGCGCACGACCTCCAGCGCATCCAGGATATCCCCCCGCCGTGCCCGATCGAGCGAGGACAGCGGCTCGTCGAGGAGCAGCACGCGCGGGTTGCTGAGCAGCGCTCGCCCGATCGCCACGCGCCGGGCCTCTCCGCCCGACAGGCTTCGCGGCCAGCGGTCCAGCAGATGGCCGATGCCCAGCATCGCGATGACGCCGTCCCAGTCGCCCCCGCCCTGCGCAATGCCCCGCCCCATCCCATAGCGCAGATTGGCCGCAACCCGCCGGTGCGGGAATAGTCGTGGTTCCTGAAAGACATAGCCTATACGGCGATGCTCGGCACGGACATCGATACGGGCAGCGGAATCGAACAGCGTCTCGCCCGCGACCCTTACATGGCCCGCGTCCGGCCGGACGAGCCCGGCAACCATTTGCAGGATCGTGGTCTTGCCCACGCCTGACGGCCCGAACAGCACGGTCGCACCTGGCCCGCTGGCGAAGCAGGCCGCGACCTGCCCTTCGCCACGCCGCACCGTGACGTCGACGTCAAAGGACATGCAGCCCCCGCCCCATCCGACGCGCCAGCCATTCGGAGGCAACGAGCGCGACCAGCGACAGCACCACCGACACGCTGGCCAGTCGCCATACCATGTCCTCGCCGCCGGGCCGCTGAAGCGCGGAATAGATGGCCAGCGGCAGGGTCGCCGTCTCGCCGGGCACATTGGAGACGAAGGTGATCGTTGCTCCGAACTCCCCGATCGAGCGTGCGAAGCCCAGCACCAGCCCCGCGAGGACGCCCGGTGCGCAAAGCGGCAGGGTGATGGTGGCGAAGACCCGCACCCGCCCGGCCCCCAGGGTCCGGGCGGCCTGCTCCAGCCGGGGATCGACCGCCTCGATCGACAAACGGATGGCGCGCACGACCAGCGGCAGCGCCATGACACCCGCCGCGATCGCCGCTCCCGTCCAGCGGAACAGCACGCTTACCCCGAACCACGCCGCCAGCCAGCGCCCGACCGGCCCTTCCGGCCCGAAGGCCAGCAGCAACACCCAGCCGGTGACGACGGGCGGCACGACCAGCGGCAGATGGACGATCCCGTCGAGCAGCACCCGTCCCGGAAACCGCCACCGCGCCAAGGCCCAGGCCAGGACGAACGCGATCGGCAGCGTCACGAGCATCGCCGTGCCACCGACCAGCAGCGACAGGCGAACGATCCCCCATTCCTCGGCCGACAGCATCAGGCCGTCATCGCGTCGCGAAACCAAAGCGGCGGAAGATCGCCTTGCCTTCGCCCGACAGCAGGAAGCGGCGGAAGCCCTCGCCCTCCGGGTTGGTCGAGGCTTTCAGCCGGGCGAGCGGATAGGTGATCGGCGGATGGCTCGCCGCCGGGAACAGGCCCGCCACGCGGACGCGCGACGAGGCCTTGGCGTCGGTGGCATAGACGATGCCGTAAGGGGCCGCACCCCGCTCGACAAGGGCGAGCGCGGCACGAACATTTTCGGCGCGCACGACATGCGGTGCGACCATGGCCCAGGCGCCCAGCTTCTCGAGCGCCGCCTTGCCATATTTGCCCGCAGGCACGCTGTCGGTATCGGCCATGGCGAGCGGCCCGGCGGACAGCGTCCTGCCCAGCGTGCGCGTCGTGACCTGCCTGCCCTTGCCCGCGGGTGCGATCACGACCAGGCGGTTGGCCAGGAACGCACTGCGGGTGCTGTCGGCCAGCAGCCCGTCCTTTTGCAGGACGTCCATCCATTCTTCGTCGGCCGAAGCGAACAGATCGGCCTTGCCGCCCGCCTGCACCTGTCGCGCGAGGGCGGACGAGGCTGCGAAGGAGATGACCGGGCGCGGATGCCCCTTCTTCGCCCAGGCATCGGCGGCGGCCGTCATCGATTCCTGAAGGCTGGCGGCGGCAAGGACCAGCGGGGCACGGTTCTGCGCGAGCACGGGTGCGGACACGCACAATGCGCCGATCAGCGCGACAAACCGAAACCCCTTCATCGACAGCCCCCTTTTCGCCTTCATGGCGTCAGACGGCTGTAACGCACAAGGAACGATTTTATCCCACCAAATCCTCCCCGGCACGGGGAGGTGGCAGCCAGAAGGACTGTCGGAGGGGGGCTTCCAGCAAGGCAAAGCCATGTGGAGAAACCCCTCCACCACCGCTTCGCGGTAGTCCCCCTCCCCGTGTCGGGGGGAAAGGGCTTTTACGCCTCATCCCCCATGCGGAGCGCGGCGATGAAGGCTTCCTGCGGGATGCTGACCGAGCCGTATTCGCGCATCTTCGCCTTACCCTTTTTCTGCTTTTCCAGCAGCTTGCGCTTACGCGTTGCGTCACCGCCATAGCATTTGGCGGTCACGTCCTTGCGCATGGCGCTGATCGTCTCACGCGCGATCACCTTGCCGCCGATCGCCGCCTGGATCGGAATCTTGAACAGGTGGCGCGGGATCAGTTCCTTCAGCCGCTCGCACATGCCACGCCCGCGCGTCTCGGCGGTGCCGCGGTGGACGATCATCGACAGCGCGTCGACCGGCTCTTCGTTGACCAGGATCGACATCTTCACAAGGTCGCCCTCGCGATAGCCGATCTGGTGATAGTCGAAGCTGGCATAGCCCTTCGACAGCGACTTCAGCCGGTCGTAGAAGTCGAACACGACTTCGTTGAGCGGCAGTTCATAGGTCGCCTGCGCGCGCCCACCGACATAGGTCAGGTTCTTCTGGATGCCGCGCCGGTCCTGGCACAGCTTCAGGATGGAGCCAAGATATTCGTCGGGGACATAGATGGTCGCCTCGATCCACGGCTCGGCGATCGACGCGATCTTGTTGGGATCGGGCATGTCGGCCGGGTTGTGCAGGTCGATCTGCCCACCGCCATGGCTCAACTCGATCTGATAGACCACCGACGGCGCGGTGGTGATGAGGTCGAGGTCGTATTCGCGGGTCAGCCGCTCCTGGATGATTTCCAGATGGAGCAGGCCCAGGAAGCCGCAACGGAAACCGAAACCCAATGCGGCCGAGGTCTCCATCTCGAAACTGAACGAGGCGTCGTTCAGCCGCAGCTTGCTGATCGACTCGCGCAACTTCTCGAAGTCGTTGGCGTCGACCGGGAACAGGCCGCAGAACACGACCGGCTGGACTTCCTTGAAGCCCGGCAGCGCCTGCTCGGTCGGCTTCTTGGCGTCGGTCAGCGTGTCGCCGACGCGCGCCTGCGCCACGTCCTTGATCTGCGCGGTGATGAAACCGATCTCGCCGACGCCCAGTTCGGTCAGCTGCTCGATCTTGGGCCGGAAACAGCCGACCCGGTCGATCAGGTGGGTCGTGCCCGCCTGCATGAACTTGATCTGCTGCCCCTTTTTCAGGGTGCCTTCCATCACGCGGACCAGGATGACGACGCCCAGATAGGGGTCGTACCAGCTGTCGACCAGCATCGCCTTGAGCGGCGCGGTTGCATCGCCCTTGGGCGCCGGGATGTTCTTGACGATCGCTTCCAGGATATCGCCGATGCCGATGCCCGACTTCGCACTGGCCAGCACCGCGCCCGAGGCGTCAATGCCGATCACATCCTCGATCTCGGCACGGACCTTTTCGGGTTCGGCGGCGGGAAGGTCGATCTTGTTGATGACGGGCACGATCTCATGGTCGTGCTCGATCGACTGATAGACATTGGCCAGCGTCTGCGCCTCGACGCCCTGCGCGGCGTCGACTACCAGCAGCGCGCCTTCGCACGCGGCGAGGCTGCGGCTGACCTCATAGGCGAAGTCGACATGGCCCGGCGTGTCCATCAGGTTCAGCGTGTACGTCTCACCGTCCTGCGCCTTGTAGGCCAGGCGCACGGTCTGCGCCTTGATGGTGATGCCACGTTCCTTCTCGATCTCCATGTTATCGAGAACCTGTTCGCTCATCTCGCGGTCGGTCAGGCCGCCGGTGAACTGGATCAGGCGATCGGCGAGCGTCGACTTGCCATGGTCGATATGCGCGATGATGGAGAAGTTGCGGATCTTGTCGAGCGGCGTGGACACGGGGGAAATGGTTTCCTGAAAAGCTATTCGATCACGCCACTAGCAAAGATGCGGGCGGATGCCAAAGTGCTTGTCTTATGACTTTGTCGTCCGTTCGGGTCAGGATGAATTGCCCGGGGCGGAAGGGGTCGGATCGCAAAACCGCTGGTCGAAGGACCGGGCTGGAGCAGGATCGCGATTAGGGTCACTTGCCGCGCTGGGCAGCGCCGACCCGTGGGCAATGCCCCGGTGGCAATTTTGCAACCCCTCCCGCTGCGCAGGAGTGGACGCACTGACCAGGCAAGTGGTCCGAAGTCGGGGTACGGTTCGCCGCTATCTAACGACGATACCGCCTTGAGGCAGGCAGGCCGATTTCGGCACCACATGACCGCACAGCAGCCTCGGCGGGATGGAACCCGCCGAGTTCACCAACCGCCCACCGCCACGGGCCTGATAACATCGCAGCTGGCGTATCAGCGGCCTGAAAATGGGGAGCAGGTCTGTAAGGCCGCAAAGTGTCGGGCGGTCCTGAGATCGTGCATCAGATGGCGACGATGATGTCGTCCGTCACATCGGTCACGCCCGGCGCGGCCCAGGCGGCGCGCTCCGCGATGCCGCGCTCGCTCCAACGGTTGACCTTTCCGCCGAGCCGCACGGCATTGCCCTCGGTCGTGACGGTAATGGCCTCTGCCGACAGGTTCGATTGCCGCTTGAAGGCCGCCAGGATGCGCTCGCGCACATCGCTCGCCACGGGGGCGGTGCGCACCGAGATCAGGTTGGTGACACCGATGACGCCGTTGATCCGCCCCGCCGCCTTGCGCGCCTCGTCGCGCTGATAGGCCCATTGCACCGTACCGCCCAGCGTCACCCAGCCATGCTCTACCTTCACCGAGATATCGTTGACGGGAACGAGCACGTTCCAGGTGAAGACATCGACGATGCGCTTGGCGATTTCATGATCGGCGGTCTTCGGTTGCGTGCTGAACCGGACCTTGATGTCCTCCGCGATCGCGCGGACGCCCGCCACCCGGCGTGCCGCCGCTTCCGCGGCCTGCTTCTCGGGATAGCTTTTGACATAGCCGGACAGGGTCACGACACCGTCATGAACCGAAACACCGATATCGGCATGGTCGACGCTGGGTTCCCAGACCAGCTCTTCCATAACGTCTTCCTGCACTTGGCTGTCGCTCTTCTTCATGACGAACCTCCTTCGATTGGCGTCGCCAGGCATCGGCGGCGATCCGGCGGCCCTTTTCTTGCAGATCGCCCGGCCAAAAAATCCGCACTTATACGGAGGATGACGGCCGCACCCTCAGCGCCTCCGGTAATCTACGCATTGGCGCGAAGGGGTGGGCCGGGAATGCTGACCGTTCCATCACGGTCGGACAAGGGAATTGCGGATGCCGGTCACAGACGTGTCAGCCCGATCGCCTCACACGGAAACACCCCCATCCGACATGCCCCCCCATCCGTCCGTCCATGGCCTGAGTAGCGAGGAGGCGGCGCGGCGACTGGCCCGGGATGGCGCGAACCGGCTGCCGTCCGGGCGGCGGCGGACCATGGTGCACATCATCCTGGACGTGCTGCGCGAACCGATGCTCTCGTTACTGCTGGTCGGCGGCCTCGCCTATCTGATGCTGGGCTCTTCGGTCGAGGCGCTGGTGCTGCTCTGCTTCGCCTGTCTTTCGATCGTGCTGACCATCGTGCAGGAGGCTCGAACCGAACGCGCGCTGGAGGCCCTGCGCGACATGGCGGCGCCGCGAGCGATGGTCCTGCGTGATGGAACGCCAAGGCGGATCGCCGGATGGGAGGTCGTGCCCGAGGATATCCTGGTCGTCGAACAGGGTGACCGGGTGGTCGCCGACGCCATGCTTCTGAATGCGTCCGAGCTGGAGAGCGATGAGTCGCTGCTGACCGGCGAATCGCTGCCCGTCCGCAAGCGGACGCTGCAACCGGGGGACAGCGTGACCGCGCCGCCCGGGGGCGACGACATGCCGCTGATCTATGCCGGGACGCTGATCACGCGCGGGCGCGGGATCGCACGAGTGGTCCTGACCGGACCGCGTACGCAGATGGGCCGGATCGGACAGGCGCTCGCCGCGCTCGACACCGAGGCACCGCGATTGCGCACCGAAATCCACGGGATCGTCCGCGTGGCCGCCATCGGCGCCATCCTGATGGTCGGCCTGGTCACACTGCTATTCGGCCTGCTGCGGGGAAGCTGGCTGGAAGCCGTGCTGGCGGGCATCGCGCTGGGCATGGCGCTCCTGCCCGAGGAGTTTCCGGTCGTCCTGACCGTTTTCCTGACGATGGGGGCCTGGCGGCTGGCGCGGGCGGGGGTGCTGACCCGGCAGGCCATGGCGATCGAGGCCTTGGGGGCCGCGACGATCCTGTGCGTCGACAAGACGGGGACGCTGACCGAAAACCGGATGAAACTGGTCGGATGGTGGCGACCGGCAGGCGAATGGCTCATGCCGTCGACCGGGGCGAAGAATGCCGACGAGGTGCTGAGCCTGGCCCTGCTCGCCAGTCCCGCGATCGGCAAGGATCCGATGGAAATCGCGATCGACGATGCCGCCACCCTGTCCGTCGAGCAGGGCCAATGGACCCTGCGGCACAGCTTTCCCCTGACGCCCGAGCTGCTGGCGATGTCGAACGTCTGGTCTCGCGGGATCGGGCAAACGCTGCTCGTCGCGGCGAAGGGGGCGCCGGAGGCGATCGCGGCGCTGTGCGACCTCGCCCCGGCCGAGCGGAGCGCGATGGAGGCGGCGATGCAGATGATGACGGCGCGCGGTGGGCGGGTGCTGGGCATCGCGGAAGCCGAGGTGCCGGACGAACGCCTGCCGGGAACGCAGGGCGAATTGCCGTTCCGCTTCAAGGGGCTGGTCGCCTTGGCCGATCCGCTGCGTCCCGACGTGCCTGCCGCCATCGCCGAGTGTCGCGCAGCCGGCGTGCGGACGGTGATGATGACGGGCGACCATCCCGGCACGGCAAGGGCGATCGCGCGCGACGCGGGGCTGGACGCCGGCGAGCCGGTCACCGGTGCCGAGATCGAACGGCTGGACGACGCCGCGCTCGTCGCGCGCCTGCGGGAAACATCGGTCTGCGCCCGGATCATGCCGGTCCAGAAGCTGCGCATCGTCGAGGCGCTGAAGGCCGCCGGAGAGGTGGTGGCGATGACCGGCGACGGCGTCAACGACGCCCCGGCGCTCAAGGCCGCGCATATCGGCATTGCCATGGGACAGCGCGGCACCGATGTCGCGCGCGAGGCGGCGGCGCTCGTCCTGCTAAATGACAACTTCCCTGCGATCGTCGCGGCCATTCGGCTGGGACGCCGCGAATATGCCAATCTGCGCAAGGCCATCGCCTTCATCATCAGCGTCCATATGCCGATCGCCGGGTTGGCGCTGCTGCCGCTGCTGACCGGGACGCCGATCCTGTTCGGCCCGATCCATATCGCGCTGTTCGAGTTGATCATCGATCCCGTCTGCACCCTGGTGTTCGAATCCGAAGCCAGTGACGAGGCCGCGATGACCAGGCCGCCCCGCTCGCCCGAGATGCGACTGGTATCGTGGGACATGGTCGTCCGAAGTCTGCTTCAGGGCGGGATCGTCCTGGGACTGCTGGCGACACTGGCCATTACCCTGCCCCATGACGGCTGGAGCGGCGGGGCGGTGCGCGTCACCGTGTTCCTTCTGCTGGTGGCGGGAATTCTGGCCTTGGTCGTCGCCGACCGGGCGGGCAGGAATGGCCTGATCCCGACGCTGCGCCGGGGGAACCGGGCGTTCCGTTTCGTCCTCCTGGGCATCGCCCTTGTCCTGACGACGATCCTGACCATGACGGACCTGCGAACGATCCTGGCCTTCGACCGCCCCGGCCCGTCGCAATGGCTCGTCGTCCTGGCGGGCGGCCTGGCCCTGGTCCTGCTGTTGCCGGCGACCAACCGCGCCTGGCCACGGGCGGGGCGATGAGCGCCCGCGCTTCGTATCTTCCCGTACAGCCACGTCGGGGATGCCGGGAATAGAAGATCGGCGAAGGCGAAGGAGAAGGCCATGCCAGAGACGATGCGCGCGACGATCTTCATCGAACCCGGACGGATCATCCTGGGTGAAAAGCCGGTGCCGCGCGATGCGCTGATCCGGATCACCACGACGACGATCTGCGGCACCGACATCCATATCCTGAAGGGCGAATATCCCGTCGCCAGCGGGCTGACCATCGGCCACGAGCCGGTCGGCGTCATCGAGAAGCTGGGATCGGCCGTGACCGGCTTTACCGAGGGCCAGCGGGTCATTGCCGGTGCCATCACCCCGGCGGGTTGGGACAATGCCAGCCTGTCCGGCTGCGGCGCGCAATGCGGTGCGGGCACGGCCCATGGCTGGAAGGCGATGGGCGGCTGGCGCTTCGGCAACACGATCGACGGCGCGCAGGCGGATTATCTGCTGGTTCCCGACGCGATGGCCAATCTGGCGCCGATCCCCGACGGACTGACCGACGAGCAGGTCCTGATGTGCCCCGATATCCTGTCGACCGGCTTTGGCGGCGCGGAGGCGGGGCGCATCCGCATCGGCGACACGGTCGCGATATTCGCGCAAGGCCCGATCGGGCTATGCGCGACGGCGGGCGCGCGCCTGATTGGTGCGGCGCGGATCATCGCGGTGGAATCGGTGCCCGAGCGCGTCGCGGTGTCGCGGCGCATGGGCGCGGACGAGGTCGTCGATTTCACCCGCGAGGACCCGGTAGCGGCCATCGACCGGCTGACCGGAGGCCGGGGCGTGGACGTCGCAATCGAGGCGCTGGGCAAAGCGGAGACCTTTGCGTGGGCGCTCAAGGTCTTGCGTCCCGGAGGCACCCTGTCGTCGCTGGGCGTCTATGCCCAGGATCTGACGATTCCGCTGCAGGCCTTAGCAGCAGGGCTCGGCGACCATGTGATCCGCACCACTTTGTGTCCCGGCGGCAAGGAGAGGATGCGGCGGTTGATGGCCATGGTGGCGGGCGGGCGCGTCGACACCGGCGCGCTCGTCACCCATCATTTCCCGCTCGACCGGATCGAGAGCGCCTATGAGCTGTTCGCCCATCAGCGCGATGGCGTGCTGAAGGTGGCGATCCGGCCATGACCAAGCACGACATCATCTGGTTCAAAGAACTGCGCCGTGGCGATGTCGGCCAGGTCGGGGGCAAGAACGCGTCACTCGGCGAAATGATCGGGGCGATGAAGGGCAGCGGGATCGCGGTGCCCGATGGCTTCGCGACGACGGCTGCGGCCTATAGGAGCTTCCTGGCCGCCGCCGGGATCGAGGCGGCGATCCGCAAGCGCCTTGCCGCGCTCCGCGCCGGCACCGTGCCGCTGGCCCTGGCGGCACAGCAGATACGCCGCCTGATCCTGAAGGCACCCCTCCCCGCGCCGCTGTGTCAGGCGATCGTCGCGGGCTATGCCGAATTGTCCAGGCGGACCGGCAAGGCGCAGGCGGCGGTCGCCGTCCGCTCCAGCGCGACAGCCGAGGATCTGCCTGACGCGAGCTTTGCCGGACAGCAGGAAACGTTCCTGAACATCGTCGGCGACGCCGCTCTGCTCGATGCGTGTCGCCATTGCTATGCCTCGCTCTTCACCGCGCGCGCCATCGCCTATCGCGAGGCGAAGGGCTTCGACCATATGGCTGTCGCGCTGTCGATCGGCGTGCAGGCGATGGTCCGCTCCGATCTGGCGGGTGCGGGGGTCATCTTCACGCTTGATACCGAGACGGGTTTCCCACGCGTCGTGACGATCAGCGCCGCCTGGGGCCTGGGCGAGACGGTCGTGCAGGGACAGGTCGAGCCCGACAGCTATCAAGTCTTCAAGCCCTCGCTGGCCAAGGCGGGATGCCGTGCGATCATCGACCGGCGGCTGGGCGGAAAGGCGGTCCGGCTGATCCATGGTCGCCATGGCGGCACGATCACCCGGCGCGTGCCCCCGGCCGAGCAGGCCTGTTTCGTGCTGAGTGATGCGGAGATCCTGCAACTCGCGCGCTGGGCGGTCGCGGTCGAGGCACATTATGGCTGCCCCATGGACCTGGAATGGGCCAAGGACGGCGAAAGCGGCGCGTTGTTCCTGGTTCAGGCCCGCCCCGAAACGGTCCAGTCGCGCAAGAGCGGCGCGATGATGGCGACATGGCGGCTGACCGCACCTGCGGACCCGATCCTGTCCGGCGCGGCGGTGGGCGAGGGAATCGCGAGCGGCGCGGCCTGCATCATCCGCGATCCCCGCGACCTCGCCCGCTTTCCACGCGGCGCGATCCTCGTCACCGGCAGCACCGATCCCGACTGGATGCCCGCCATGCGGCGCGCGGCGGGCATCGTCACCGACCATGGCGGCCCGACCAGCCATGCCGCGATCGTCGCACGCGAACTGGGGCTGCCCGCCGTCGTCGGCACCGGCGACGGCACCACGCGGCTGAATGATGGCGAGGCGATCACTTTGTCCTGCGCGCAGGGTGATCGCGGTGCGGTCTATTCGGGCATCGTCCCCTTCGTGCGGGACGAGGTGACGCTGGGGGATCTTCCCGGCACGCGGACCCGATTGATGGTCAATCTCGCCGATCCGTCGGGGGCCATGCGCTGGTGGCGTCTTCCGGCGCAGGGCGTGGGCCTTGCGCGGATGGAGTTCATCATCGCCGACCTGATCCGCATTCATCCGATGGCGCTCGTCCGGCCCGACGCCGTCACGTCCCCCCGTGACCGCGCGCAGATCGCCAGGATGGTGCGGGGATACTCCGATCCGGCCGACTTTTTCGTCGAGCGGCTGGCCGAGGGGCTGGCGCGGATCGCCGCCGTCTTCCACCCGCATCCCGCGATCGTGCGGTTGAGCGATTTCAAGAGCAACGAATATGCGCATCTGATCGGCGGCCGGGACTTCGAACCGGTCGAGAACAACCCGATGATCGGCTTTCGCGGCGCCTCGCGCTATTATCACCCCGAGTATCGCGAGGCCTTCGCGCTGGAATGCCGGGCGATCCGCCGGGCGCGCGACGAGATGGGGCTGACCAATATCGCGGTGATGGTCCCCTTCTGCCGCACCCCGGCCGAGGCCGACAAGGTGCTGGCCGAGATGGCGCATCACGGGTTGCGACGCGGTGCGCGCGAGCTTCGCATCTGGATGATGTGCGAGGTGCCGTCGAACGTCATCCTGGCCGAGGAATTCGCGCGCCGTTTCGATGGCTTCTCGATCGGCTCCAACGACCTCACCCAGTTGATCCTCGGTATCGATCGCGATTCCGACCTGCTCGCGCCGCTGTTCGACGAGCGTGACGCGGCGGTGCGGCGGGCCATCGCCGACGTCATCGCCCGTGCGCATCGCAGCGGTGCATCGGTCGGCATCTGCGGCCAGGCGCCCAGCGACCATCCCGATTTCGCCGCCTTCCTCGTGGCGCAGGGCATCGACTCGCTGTCGCTCAATCCCGACAGCTTCGTCACCACGCTCAGGGCGGTGGCCGCGGCCGAAGCGACCGCTCAGGCGGCGGCGTGACATGCCGGATATCATCACCCTGACCTTCAATCCCGCGCTGGATTGCAGCACGGCGACCGCGATGATCCTGGCCGACGAGAAATTGCGCTGCGATCCGCCGCGATACGATCCCGGCGGCGGCGGGATCAACGTCGCGCGGATGGCCCATGCCCTGGGCGAAGCGGTGGTGGCGCTGTTCCCGGCGGGCGGCCTGACCGGCGACCATCTGGCTGCGCTGGTGACGGCGACCGGCACGCCGTTCCTGCGCATCCTCACGGCCGGCGCGACCCGCGAGAACCTGTCGATCGTGGATCGTCGTTCGGGCGCGCAATATCGCTTCGTGCTGCCCGGACCGCCGCTGCGCGCGGTCGATCAGCAGAGCTGCATCGACGAATTGGCGCGGCTGGCCCCGTCGGCGCGCTATGTCGTGGTCAGCGGCAGCCTGCCCGCCGATGTGGCCCCCAACCTGCTGCCGCGTATCGCGGACCTCTGTCGGGCACATGACTGCCGCCTGGTCCTCGACACATCGGGCGAGGGATTGCAGCAGGCGCGGACCTGTCACGCGTTCCTGCTGAAGCCCAATGCCGATGAACTCGCCCAGCTTGCAGGCCGATCGCTCCTGTCGGAGGCGGACGAAGAACAAGCCGCCAGGCTCCTGATCGACCAGGGGTTCGCCGAAGTCCTGCTCGTCTCGCTCGGCGACCGGGGTGCCATGGTGGTAACCCGGCAAGGCGTCGATCGATGCCGTGCCATCCCGATCGTGGCACGAACCAAGGTCGGCGCAGGCGACACCATGGTGGCGGCTGTCGTCGTCGCGCTCACGCGCGGCTGGACATTGGTCACCGCCCTGCGCTTCGGTGTCACGGCGGGCGCGGCCGCCCTGATCGAGCCGGGCACGCAGCTGGCCCGTCCCGAAGCCCTACAAGGTCTATACGAGGCGCATTTCGGTGATCTTCCCGCGATCGATCGACAGGAAACATTGAAGGAAGTCGCGGAATAGGGCGGGTTTTAGGAAACCCGTGCCACGACCGCTTCTTGCGCCGGGCCTTACCGCGTTCCGGGCGACAAGACACCACCGGACAAACTGCGGCGCCTCCGTGGTCGATCACCGGTGCGGGTGATGTTTTCGGAGACGCCGCGAGCCTTTGCCAGCCTATCATCGCGTCGTATCGGACCAGGGTCTAGGCTTGCGCGTTCGACCCAAAACAATACGTCGCTCCGTTCCAGCGCCCTCCTTATAAGCCGCGGCATCGGCACCGAATATCCGTAATGATCCGGATGGGGTCAGGGCGCGACCTGCGGCACGGGAAGACCAAGCTGCCCCAGCACGAACTCGGCATCGAGCGCATCCCAGCGCGCCTCATCCTGATGATGGAAGGTGACCACGTATGACAGGGCCATCCGCCGGACCGGCGGCTTCGGCGACAGCCAGAGCGGATCGTCATGGCAGCCCTTCCATCGGCGGGCCAGGCAATACCAACGCCAATAGCGATGCCACCGTGTGAAATCGCCGCGATACTCCGCGCGCACGCCGTCCGCCCCGTACAGAATATAGACATTCCGGTCGATCCGCCGGTCCGCCAGCGAAAACCGGGAATAGCCGTGGAGAAGCGTCGATTCGGCTATGCGGCGCAGAAGGAGGCGCTCCACCTCCTTGATCGGTGCGTCGGCTGGCGCCGAATAGCCGATCCGATATTGCTTCGCTGTCAGATACTGTTCGTAATATCCCGCCGATCCGCCCGCACCCTCCGGCGCATAGGCGAGGGTCGGCACGCACCCGCCCTGCGCCCATCCCGCCGCCGCGACCAGCAGCACGGCGCAGCGCGGTCGGATCATGCCTCGAACGGAACGGACGCTGGTGGAAAGCCCGCGAGCCTGGCGCAGGTCTGCTCCGCCGTCTCGCGCACCTGGCGCAGATGCCCCTCCGCCTCGTGGCTGCTCATGCCGGGGATGATGCCGTCGAGCATGATATGCTCGCTGCGCGCCATGCCGAAGCCGCGCCACAGATAGACGTCGAAAATCTCCCGCAGCGCAAAGAGCTGTCCCTGCTGGTCGAGCCAGGCGAGCGGCAGGGCGGACGTGCTGAAGGACAAGAGCGACTTGCCGATCAGGAACGGTTGCCCGATCCGGTCGTGCAGCTGCCCATAGGAAAGCCCCGCCCCCAGCACCCGCTCGACATAGCCTTTGAGCATCGCGGGCGGCAGGCCGTACCAGATGGGATAGATGAGCACGACGATGCTCGCCGGCCGGATCAGGTCGCATTCCGCCGCCACGTCCGGCGACGGAAGCCATGGTCCCGCCCTGGGATGCTCCTCGGGACGCAGGACCGGATCGAACCCCATCGCATAGAGATCGCGCACCGTGACGTCCTGCCCCTGCGCCTCGACCGTGCGGACATAGGTGTCCAGCACCTTGTGGCCAAAGCCATGGGGCGACGGATGGGAACAGATGACCAGATGACGTGGCACGGATGGAAGATCGGGCATGGCCGGGCCTTTGCGACGACTGTGACGGCCATGGTCGTCGCAATCCATCCCGGACGTCGCCATCCGCAATCATACCTAGCCCATCCGGGAAATACCGTATCGCGTACACGCCACGCTGCGATCAGACTCGGGGTGAAGGAGATAATCCATCATGTCCGACGCCGCGCCCATGGCCGCCCTCGACGCCCGCCCCACCGCGATCGATCATCTGGTGGTGATCGGTCACCCCTCCCCCACCGGATTCAGCCACGCCATCGCCCATGCCTATGCCGAGGCGGTGCGCGCCAATGGCCAGAGCGTGACCGAGCATGACCTCTACGCCACCGGCTTCGACCCGCTGCTGCGCGCCCATGAACGCCCCGACGCCCCGGACTTCGCCCTGTCCGACGACGTCCGGCGCGAAGTCGCGCTGGTCGAGAAGGCGAGCGTCATCGTCCTCGTCTTTCCCATATGGTTCGGCATGCCCCCGGCCGCGATCGTCGGCTATGTGGATCGTGTGCTGGGGGCCAGGCTGGGGTCGCGCGCCCTTCGCCATGACGAACCGTACCAGATGCTGGCGGGCAAGCATCTCCTGCTCTTCACCACCTCCGGCGCGACCCTGCCATGGCTGTCCGCGAAGGGGCAGTGGTACGGGCTGAAGGCCGCGTTCGACACCTATATCGAGTCGATCTTTTCCCTGGCGGGTTGCGAGCATGAGCATTTCGACTCGATCGTCACCCCGCTGCTGCCCAGCTATGCGGCCGAGTGTCTTTACCACACCGGCGAATGCGCGCGGCGGATCAGCGCGACCCTGTTGAGCGAGGCGCATCGGCGTCAGGTTCATGCCAAGCTGGCCCTGCCCGCTGCGGTCGAAGATCCACGGTATGAACGCTCCTGATCTACGGGATTGCCCTAATAGGCGGATGTCCCCGCCCCGCCTAACCCGACGCCATGACCCTCCCCATGCAACTGGCTGTCGCGACCGCCATGACGCTGGCGTCGATGCTGCTGCATCTGCTGGGGCTGTCGGCGCTGCTCCTGATCATCCGGCAGCGACGGCGGCTCGAGGGCTGGCGGCACGATGCGTGGGCAGTCCTGATGGCGGCGATCGGGTTGTTCATCCTGCACGGGGCCGAAATCTGGGGCTATGCCCTGTTCTATGTCGCCTGCGGGGCGCTGGGCGATTTCGAGACGGCCCTGTATTTCTCGACGGCGACCTACACGACGATCGGATATGGCGATGTGGTGCTCGCCCGCCCATGGCGGGTGATCGGCGCCATAGAGGGTGCGGGCGGTATCATCCTTCTGGGATGGTCGACCGCCTTCTTCGTCGCCATGGTGGGCCGGATCAATTCGATCGAAAACCGGGTCGGACGCGAAACATGATGAATCGATGGACGGAGCCGACGCTCGCCGACCTGCTGGCCCGGTTCGTCGAGGGGTCGCGCGATATCGTGATCCTGATGCTGGATACGAACGGGATCATCCTGAACGGTTCGCAAAGCGTCGCGGCGACATTGGGGTGGCCGGTGGAAACCTTGATCGGCCGATCCGCCGCCCTGCTCTACGAGCCGAATGGCGACATCGACAAGGAATTGCGCCGCGATCTGGACCAGGCTTCGCGGTCCTCGCCCTGGCATCAAGAGGCGTGGCGCGTCCGGCGTGACGGGTCCGAGTTTCTGGCCGCCAACACGATCGTGGCCCTGCGGGACGATCATGGCGCCTTGATCGGGTTCGGCCTGACCATCGCGGACGTGACCAACCGCCATGCACGCGACCAGGCGTTGCAGCAGAGCGAGTTGCATGTCCGCTCGATCCTGACGACCGTGCCCAATGCCATGGTCGTGATCGATCGCTATGGCATGATCCTGTCCTTCAGTTCCGCCGCCGAACGGCTCTTCGGCTATACCGAGGCGGAAATGATCGGGCGCAACGTCAAGGTGCTGATGCCCGCGCCCTATCGCCACCAGCATGACGACTATATCGCCCGCTATCACGCGACCGGCGAGCGCCGGATCATCGGGATCGGCCGCATCGTCACCGGTCTGCGTCGCGACGGAACCCAGTTCCCGATGGAATTGTCGGTGGGCGAGGCCGGAGAGGGCATCCACCACATCTTCACCGGCTTCATCCGCGACCTGACGGTCCAGCAGCTCGCCGAGATGCGCATGAAGGAATTGCAGGCTGAATTGATCCATGTGGCGCGGCTCAGCGCGATGGGCACCATGGCGTCCACCCTGGCGCACGAACTAAACCAGCCGCTGGCGGCGATCGCCAACTATCTGGAAACCGGACGCGACCTGCTGGATCAGGACGGCGCAGCCGCCGCGCCGCTGCTGCGGGACGCGGTCGAGGAAGCCGCCCAGGAGACGTTCCGGGCCGGACAGATCGTCCGCCGTCTCCGCGATTTCGTGGCGCGGGGCGAGACGGACAAGGCCCTGCACGACGTGCATGCCATGATCGACGAGGCGGCCCGACTGGCTTTGTCCGGGACGGCCGAGCGCGGCGTCCGGTTCTTCACGCACCTCGATGCCAAGGCGCGGACCGTGCTGGCCGATCGCGTCCAGATCCAACAGGTTCTGGTCAATCTGCTCCGCAATGCCGTGGAGGCCATTGCGGAAAGCGACATACGCGACATTACGGCATCGACACGACAGCAGGGAAATATGATCGCGATCGCGGTCGCCGACACCGGCTCGGGCATCCCGCCCGCCATCATGGGGCGCCTGTTCGACGCGTTCAATTCCAGCAAGTCGGACGGTCTGGGCCTGGGCCTGTCCATCTCGCGGACCATCGTCGAGGCGCATGGCGGGCGCATCTGGACCCAGCCCAATGTCGGCGGCGGCACCGTGTTCACCTTTACGATCTGGAGCGGGGAACCGGAGGAAAGCCATGGCTGACAGACGGCTTGTTCATATCGTCGACGATGAAATCGCGATGCGTCGGTCGATAGCCTTCATGTTGAAGACAGCCGGTTACGCGGTGGAAAGCTGGGAAAACGGCCTCGCCTTTCTGTCCCAGGTCCGATCCGCGGCACCCGGATGCGTGCTGCTGGACGTCAGGATGCCGCACATGGACGGCCTGACCGTGCAATCCGAACTGGCGGCACGGGGCATCGCCATGCCCGTGATCATCCTGACCGGGCATGGCGACATTACGACGGCGGTGAATGCGATGCGCTCGGGCGCCGTCGACTTCCTCGAGAAACCGTTTCAGAAAAGCGTCTTGCTGGCCGCACTGGACGCAGGATTTCGCCGCCTGGACCACAAGGCCGAGCTGTCCGACAATGCCCGCGACGCGCGCATCAGGGTGGCGAGCCTGACGCCACGCGAACAGCATGTGCTGGACGGTTTGGCGCGCGGCCTGCCCAACAAGACCATCGCCTTCGACCTGGGTATCAGTCCCCGCACGGTCGAGGTTCACCGCGCGAACCTGATGACGAAGCTGGCCGTCAACAGCCTGTCGGATGCCCTGCGCATCGCCTTCGCGGCAGGGCTGGGCATGGATCGAGAACAACCTCTTGCAGCGCATGTCAGTAATCTCACGTAAAGACGCTGCGCCGTCCGGCTGCCATCACAAGAGCCTTGAACGAGGAGGTGGCGTCACGATGGCAATCAACAAGAATGAGTCGGCAGTACGCCGCGCTTTACTGGTCGAAGATGATGAGGGCGTTCGGCGCTCTCTGCAGCTGCTGCTACACTGGCGCGGCTATGACGTGCGGTCTTATGCCGGGGCCGCATCGGCGCTGACGAGCGGGGATGTCGAGTCCGCCGATCTGCTGATCGCCGACTTCAACCTGCCCGACGGGACGGGACTGGACGTCCTTCGCAGCCTGCGCAATCGCGGTTGGCGGGGCCGGTCGATCCTGATCACCGGCTTCCATACCGCCGCGATCGAGGCCGATGCGCGCGCGCAAGGGTTCGACAGCGTCTTGGAAAAGCCCCTGCGGCAGCAGACGCTGCTGGCCGCCCTGTGACGTCAAGTCCGTAAACATAGCAATGCCGCACCGTCCTCGGGCCGGTTACCCCAGCCCGTACATTCCATTCTTCCGGAGACACAGCCATGAAGAATATTCTTGCGCTCATGCATGATGATAGCGGCCAGGAGGCGCGCTATCAGGTGGCTCTGGACGTGACACGGGCGCTGGAGGGGCATCTGACGTGCCTGGACCTGACCTATATCCCGCCCATGACGTCCGGCATCTATGAAAGCGCCTATGTCATGGTCGATCTCCTGACGCAGGAATCGACGCGCGAGGAGGCCAATCGCGCGCGGATGAAGAGCAGGCTGGAGCATGAGGATGTCAGCTGGAACTGGGTCGACGTCACCGGCGACGCTGCGCAGACGTTGCGCCAGGCCGCCACGCTGGCGGACCTGATCATCGTCAATCGACGGCTGGAGGATCCCGCCACGATCGACATGCGCCGCACCGCGAGCGAGTTGGTCGTCCAGTCGGGCAAGCCGGTTCTGGCGGTTCCCGCCTCGTGCCAGCGGCTGTCGCTGGATGCGGCGATGATCGCCTGGGACGGATCGGTCTGCGCCGCCGCCGCGATGCGCGCGGCCGTACCGCTGCTCCAGAAAACCAGGCATGTGGTCCTGGTCGAACTGCAGGACGGGTCGATCGCCGCCCCGGCCGAAGAGGCCGCCAGCTATCTTTCCCGACACGGCATTCCGACGCTTGTCGAACGCAGCACCTGCCGTCACGGCGAGGCCGGGGAACGCCTGATCGAGGCACTGGGCCGGGGCGGCTTCGGCTATCTCGTCATGGGTGGCTTCGGCCATGCCCGCTTTATCGAGGCGCTGTTCGGCGGCGTGACCCGGACGATGCTGAACAAGAGCCCGGTGCCCGTGTTCCTCGCCCATTGAACAGCGCCATGGTCCGGGGCGGGTGGCGGGCTACGGCCCTGGGTGGAACGGGCCTGGTGCTCGCGCTGCTGCTGATCGGTGCGGTCCAGATCACGCCGGGGTCACCCGTGCCCCTGAATCCGGGTGACGCCGTGATCGCCCCGTCGATGATCCCCGACGGCCCGGTCACGATCTTCATCAGCCTGCCGTCACAGCGCGCATGGGTCTATCGCAACGGCGTGCCGATCGCGGTCACCACCATCTCCAGCGGGCGCCCCGGCCATCGCACCCCGACGGGCGTGTTCACCATCCTTCAGAAGCATGCCGATCACCGGTCGAGCAAATATGCATCCGCGCCCATGCCCTTCATGCAGCGGCTGACCTGGGACGGGGTTGCGCTGCACGGCGGCGATCTGCCCGGCTATCCGGCCAGCCATGGCTGCATCAGACTGCCCAAGGCGTTCGCACGGTGGCTCTATTCCGTGACGCGGATCGGCGCCAGCGTGATGGTCTCCGACCGTCTCGACGCCCCGACCATCCTGCCGTCCGCCACACCGCTGGAGGAAGGCCCGGCCCCCGCCGCCGCCTTGCCCCAGCATTATACCTGGCAACCGGCGCGATCACCCTCCGGTCCGGTCTCGCTGGTGGTGAGCGAACGGGATCGGCGCATCGTGGTCCTGCGCAACGGGATAGAGATCGGACGGGCGACCATCACCCTCACCGCCCCCGTCCGCGACAATGCGGCCTATCTGCTGAACAGCATCGACCGGACGGGTGCGCACTGGTTGCGAGTGCCACTGCCCGGCGAACCGGACGGGGCGGAACGCGAGCTGTCCGACGATGACCGCGCAAAGGCGCATCTTCCCGACGCATTCCGCGCGGCGCTGCGCGACCTGTTGAAACCCGGCGCGACGTTGCTCGTCGTACGGGAATCGCTGGCGGAAGCGGGAACCGGCCGCAAGGTGCGACTGCTGGAGACGGGTGGCCAGCAGCCCTAGCGGCGGCGGCCAAGCAACCGGAAGACCGACAATGGCAGGGCCAGCACGTCGAGCGCCACGATCAGGGCGCCGACCATCGCCATCCGTTCCTTTGCGGCTTCGTTGGGAATGCCGCCTTCATACAGACGCTCGATGCGCGGAATGTCGAACGCCACCAGTGCCGCCAGGGCCAGCGCCCCGCCGACCCCGACGACCATATCCAGCGGTGGCACGCCCTCGATCACCGTCCAGAGCAGCGCGACGAGCCCCGCGATCACGCCGCTCGTCGCGAAAATCCCCAGCCGGTCCGGCGCCCCCTGCCCGGCATTACCGCCCAGCCCAGCAAGCGCGAAGCCCGCTCCGGCCCCCATAAAGACCGGCAGAATGTCGATACCGGTCAGATGGCGGACGACCGCGGTCAGCGCGACCGACCAGCCGAACGACCATAGCAGCAGCATCAGACGGGCCGCAGCAAATGACGTGCGCTCGGCCGATGGGGCGAAGACGAAAAGCATCGCCAGCGGCAGCACCATGACGAACCAGCCGAATGGCTGGACATCCGTATGGCGGACGAGGACATTCCAGACCCGTTCGTTATATCCGACCAGCGCGGCGCCCGATGCGGCGACCACCATCGCGATGCTCAACCGCCGATAGACCTGCGCCACCAGATGGAGCATCGGAAACTGGCTAATCCGTTGACCGATCTCGCCCTGCATCTCCGCGTCACCCCCTTCATGGATCGAGACCGCAAGATGCCGATCCGGCAACGACGGCGGCATACGCAATATCCCGCATCGGAAGCCCCGCCGGCCACCAATAGGCCGGTCGCCCGGAAGAGCCGGAGGGACGGACTGCGGCGCGCCTCCCCCGGATTCTCTCCAATCTGGCCGTCATGGAGGGGTGGCACATGGTTCTGGTCCGGTCCGGCACCCCCGCGCCCCCGGCGCAGGCTGGTGCCGGGGCTGGCGGCGGCGGGCGCGTGCTGTGCTGACCGGGTCAGGCGTCGAGCGAGCGACGCACCACTTCCTCGCCCCCCGAACTCGAAACGGTGGCGAAGCCCATTTCCTTTTCCAGCGACAGGGCGGCGCGGTTGCCCTGGCTTTCGATCGACTCGATCGTCTGGTATCCCTCGGCACGGGCATAGGCGAGGACGTGCTGCATCAGGGTCCAGCTGATCCCCCGCCCCTTGAAGCCTGCATCGACCGACAGGGCGACCTCGGCATGGGCGCGATCGGCGTCACCGACGATCATCGCGCTGGCCACCAGCCTGCTGTCCACAAAGGCCAGGAAGTGCATCGCCCGCGCATAGTCCAGCTGGGTCATCGCGACGAGCCGGTCCCGCCCGACCTCGCGCAGCCCGGTCAGGAAGCGAAAGCGCAGATCCTCGGGCGATACGTGATGGAACAGGTCGGCCAGCAGCGCCTCGTCGTCGGCGCGAACCGGGCGGACATGCAGCGCGGTTCCGTCGCGCGTTATCAGGTCGGCCGCCCATTCGACCGGCATCGGCCGGATCGCCATGCGGCCGCGCGCGGGCATGGCGGTGATCCGCATCCGAACGTCGAGCGCGATCACGCACTTTGCCCCGACCAGCAAGGGATTGATGTCCAGCTCGGCCAGGTCGGGCAGATCGGCGACCATCGTCGACACCGCCTCCAGCACCGCGACCACGCCGTCGATGCAGGCGGGCGGAACGTCGCGATATCCGGCGAGCAGCGCGGATACCCGGGTCCGCGCGATCATGTCGCGCGCCAGCTGATCGTCGAGCGGCGGCAGCTCCACCGCATGATCGTCCAGCACCTGAACCGCTGCGCCGCCCGCCCCTACCGCGAGCACCGGCCCGAAGACAGGATCGTCGGCCACGCCGACCAACAGTTCGATCCCGTTCGGCTCCGTCTCCATCGGCTCCACGTCGAAGCCGATCAGATGCGCCTCCGGCCGCTCGCGGGCGATACGCGCCGCCATGGCGAGGGCGGCGTCGCGGGCGGCGGCGGCGCTCGGCAAATGACGCGCGACGCCGCCAACATCGGACTTGTGCGGCAGATCGGGCGAGTCGATCTTGACGACATAGGGCGGGATCAGCCCATCGCACGCCTGCTCCACCGCGTCGGGCGTGAGGGCACGATGGGCCGCCACCACCGGTATGCCATAGGCCGTCAGGATCGCGCGCGCTTCGTAACCGTGCAGGCGGGTCCGCTGCTCGGCCCGCGCAGCCGCGATGATCTTCTGCGCTGCGGCGCGGTCATGATCGGGAATGGAGAGACGTGGCGACGCGCGCAGGGCCGCCGCCCGCCCCGCCGCCGCCCGGTGGAGATGGCCGCACGCCCGTACCGCATCCTCGACCGTCTCGAACAGCGGAATGCCCGCCTCGCCGAAGACCGGCCTCGCCGCGGCGGCATCGGCAGGCCCCAGCCAGCAGGCGATGACGGGCCGTGTCGCCCCTTTCGCCGCGCGGACCACAGCCTGCGCCATCACCTCGGCCCGTTCGACCGCCGTGGGGCAATGCGCCACGATCAGGGCATCGACGCCGGGATCGGCCAGCACGGCGGCGACCGCGAAGGCGATACGCCGAGACCGGGCATCACCGCCGATATCGACCGGATTGAAATGCGCCCCCGGCATCAACCCGGAGCCGAGCCGGGCGACGGTTTCCGAAGACAGCGTGGCCAGCGAAAGCCCCGTCGCGGCCAGCGCATCGGCGGCCAGTACGCCCGCACCGCCGCCATTGGTGACGACCGCGATCCGGTCGCCCCCCATGGCATGATAACGGCCCAGCACCTGGGCGGCGTCGAGCAGGTCGGCCATCGTCCCGACCTCGACGATCCCGCTGCGCCGAAAGGCGCTGCTATGCACTTCCGCCGATCCGGTGATCGCGCCAGTGTGCGAGAAGGCCGCCTGGCTGGCCCCGGGCGCGCGACCGGCCTTCAGCACGATGACCGGCTTGATGAGCGTGGCGGCGCGCGCAGCGGACAGGAAGCGGGCGGCCGAGGTGATGCCCTCGACATGGATCAGGATCGCGTCCGTCGTCGGATCGGCGACATAGAGATCAATGAGGTCGGCCAGATCGACATCCACCATGTCGCCCATCGATACGACCCCGGAAAAGCCGAACCCCCGCGCGGAGGCGGCGTCTAGCATCGCCGCGACCAGTGCGCCGCTCTGCGACAGAAAGGCCAGCCTTCCCGCCTTGGCGGTGCCATAGGCGAAAGAGGCGTCGAGGCGTGCCGGGGGGCTGAGCAGGCCGATGCTGTTCGGCCCGATCAGCCGCATGCCGTGCGCCCGCGCCGCCGCCAGCAGTTCGACACGCATCGTGGCGTCGGTCAGGCCACCGGAGACGATCACCGCCGCACGGGTGCCCAGCCGACCGAGCGCGCCGACCGCCTCGACGACACCATGTGCGGGACAGGCGATGATCGCCAGATCGGGCGGCGACGTCAGGGCGGCAATGCCCTGGACCCAGGTCACGCCCGAAATTCCGACGGGATGCGGATTGACCGCGACGACCTGCCCCGGAAACCCTGCTGCCAGGATATTGTCGAGCAGCGCGCGCCCCACCGATCCGATACGCTGCGATCCGCCGATCACGGCGATGCCGGAGGGACGGAGAAACGGGCGAAGCGTGCTGGCGGCCATGATGTGATCCTGCGAGATCGGTGGCACAGGCTGCGCCACGAGCGGTCCCTTCCGATCCTCCAGACCGGGCAACGCGCCTATCCGTAGATTTCCCAATCATCGCGCTATCGGCGGAGGTGTATCGCGACCATCGGCTTTCCACAGGAGACGACGATGCCCGACACCCCCACCGCACCTTCCGCCGCCCTCTCCCCCGCACGGTCCGGCCCGATCGCCTGGCTGCGCAGCGAGATCGATCGGATGGCCGAGGATCTCGGCCGCCCTTCGCGCGACTTCTTCCTGGGCAGCCTGTCGGCGTTCCATTCGCCGCGTATCGACATGCTGGAAAAGGATGGTGCCTATCACCTGACGGCGGAACTGCCCGGCCTGACCGAAAAGGACGTCAACGTCACCGTGACCGACCATGCCCTGGTCATCTCGGGCGAGAAGAAGTCGGACGATGAGCGGCGCGACGACGGCTTCCTGCTGCGCGAACGGCGCTATGGCAGTTTCGAGCGGCACGTCCCCCTGCCCCTCGACGCCAGGGACGATGGGATCGAGGCGCGTTTCGACAAGGGCGTGCTGACGGTCACCGTGCCCAAGGGTGAAGGAGAATCCGCCCGCGGCCGACGGATCGAAATCCACGCGGGCTGACCCCATGGCCATGGCGACGATGATCGCGATGGTCCTCGATGCGCCGGGGCAACCGCTCCGGCGTGTCGAGCGTCCCATCCCGCAGCCAAAGGCCGGTGAGGTCCTGGTCCAGGTCGTCGCGTGCGGCATCTGCCGGACCGACCTGCACATCATCGATGGCGAGGTCCCCGCCCGTTTTCCCATCGTGCCGGGCCACGAGATCGTCGGCCGGGTGATCGCTCTCGGCCCCGGTCCGTCCGGCACGCTGGCGTGCGGCGACTGGGTCGGCATAGCCTGGCTGGGGCATAGCTGCGGCACCTGTCCCTATTGCCGGAGCGGACGCGAAAATGTCTGCGACCAGCCGGGTTCCACGGGCGCGACGCGCGACGGTGGTTTCGCCGCCCATGTCATCGCCGAAGCGGCCTATTGCCTGCCGCTGCCGCCCGCCCTCGCCATGGCCGAGGCCGCGCCCCTGCTCTGCGCCGGGCTGATCGGCTGGCGGGCCTTGCGACGGGCCGGGCAGGCCGACCCGATCGGCATATACGGCTTCGGCGCGGCCGGGCACCTCGTCGCGCCGCTCGCCATCGGGCAGGGTCGACGGGTTCTCGCCTTCACGCGGCCCGGCGATACGGCCCGACAGGCGCTGGCGCGGGAACTGGGCTGCGCCTGGGCGGGCAGTTCCGAAACGGCATCGCCCGTGGCGCTGGACGCCGCACTGATCTTCGCCTCCGATGGGGCGCTGGTCCCCAAGGCGTTGCAGGCGGTCCGCAAGGGAGGCCGGGTAATCTGCGCGGGCATCCATATGAGCGACATTCCGAACTTTCCCTATGCCGATCTGTGGGGCGAGCGCGAGATATGCTCGATCGCCAACCTGACCCGCGAGGACGGCCTGTCGTTCCTGCCCATGGCCGTCGCTTCGGGCCTGACGTCCCGCGTCACGCATTTCCCGCTGGGCGATGCCAATCGCGCCATCCAGGCCGTTCGCGACGGCCGCATCGACGGAGCCGCCCTGTTGCGGCCTTGAGATTTCCCCATCGGGAAAACCACCGATACCCTTCCTCCGCGCCAGGGTAGACACACGGGGCCATGAGGAAGGAGACCCGTGATGATCGAATGGTTCCGCGCGCGTGCCCGTCAGGAACGCAGCTTTGCCCAGCGTGCAACGACATTCGAGGCACGGGCGGCGCACAAGGCGCTGATGGCCATCCTCGTGCGCCACTGCGCCAGCCAGCCCGCCTTGCGCAGATCCCTGTGCAGGCACTGCCCGGTACAGGTCGAGTGCCGACGCTCCGCCCTGCTCGTCGTGACGGGCCGGATCGCCGCGTGATGCCCTCCCCTACGTAGCATTCCGCATCCCGCGCCCCGGCACCGGCCAATAGGATGCACGGACATCACAGGACGCCTTTCCGTCATGATACATCTGTTCGTCACCCTCGCCCAATTCGCCTTGATCCTGCTCAGGGCGATCGTCATGGCTCTGGCCGTCGTCCTGCTGTTCGCCGGTGCCGTGGCCGTCGCGCTGCTGATCCTCCCGATGATCCTGCGTCGCCGCCGGGCATCGGTCGCCGGGGCGGCGTGACCATGTACCGCCTGCCCGAACCGGACCGGATCGACAGCGAACTGGACGCGATCGACGCCTGGTGGCGCGCGGCCAATTACCTGGCGGTCGGGCAAATCTATCTCCTCGACAATCCGTTGCTCCGTCGACCGCTGCTGCCGCAGGACATCAAGCCGCGCCTGCTGGGCCATTGGGGCACGACGCCGGGGCTGACCTTCATCCACGCCCATCTCAACCGCATTCTCCGGCATAATGCGCGGCCGATGCTGTTCGTCTGTGGCCCCGGCCATGGCGGTCCCGCCATGCTCGCCTGCGCGTGGCTCGACGGCGGTTACCAACGCACCTACCCCGAAGTGTCGCGCGACGCGATCGGGATGCAGCGCCTGTTCCGGCAATTTTCCTTCCCCGGCGGCGTGCCCAGCCATATCGGGCCGGAAACGCCCGGATCAATCCATGAAGGCGGCGAGCTCGGCTATTCGCTGGCCCACGCCTTCGGCGCGGCGTTCGACAATCCCGAATTGACCGTCGCCTGCGTCGTGGGCGACGGCGAGGCGGAAACCGGGCCGCTGGCCGCCGCATGGCACTCGATCGCCTTTCTCGATCCCGAGCGCGACGGCGCGGTCCTGCCCATCCTCCACCTGAACGGCTACAAGATCGCCAACCCGACCATATTGGGGCGCATGTCCGATGCGCAGGTCGAGTCCTTTTTCCGGGGACTGGGATATCGGCCGATCATGGTGTCGGGCGATCAGCCGCGCGCGATGCACTGGCTGATGATGGCGGCGCTGAACACCGCCTTTGCCCATATCGACCATATCCAGCATCAGGCGCGGGCGGAAGGAATCCGCTTCGCCCATCCGCCCGACTGGCCGATCATCCTGTTGCGCACGCCGAAGGGCTGGACCGGCCCGCGTCAGGTCGACGGGCTGCGCGTCGAGGATTTCTGGCGCGCCCATCAGGTGCCGATCGCCAATGCTCGCCAGGACGATGCGCACCGCGCCCAGCTGGAGGCGTGGCTGCGCAGCTATCGCCCCGACGAACTTTTCGACGCCGAGGGGCGCCCGATCCCGCTCCTGACCGCGCTCGCCCCGCCCGAGCCGCTGTCGGTCAGCCCTCATGCCGATGGTCGGTCCGGCACGCCGCTGCCCCTGCCCGACTGGCGCGACCATGCGCTGGCGGTGCCCGCCCCCGGCGCGGTACGCGGCGAGGCGACGCGGGCGCTGGGCCATTGGCTGGCCGAGATCATGCGACGCACCGAGGCAACGCGCAATTTCCGCCTGTTCGGCCCCGACGAAACTGTCTCCAACCGACTGGAGGCGGTGCTGGACGTGACGCCCCGCGCCTGGATGGAAGCGACGATGCCCTATGACGAGCATCTCGCGCCCGGCGGCCGGGTGGTGGAGATGCTGTCCGAACATTGCTGCGAAGGGTGGCTGGAGGGCTATGTCCTGACCGGGCGCCATGGCTTGTTCGCCTGTTACGAAGGCTTTGCCCCGATCGTCGATTCGATGATCAACCAGCATGCCAAATGGCTGAAGGTCGCGCGCGGCCTGCCGTGGCGGCATCCGATCGCGTCGCTGAACATCCTGCTGTCGAGCCATGTCTGGCAACAGGATCATAACGGCTTCAGCCATCAGGACCCCGGTTTCATCGACCATGTCGCCAACAAGAAGGCCGATGTGGTGCGCGTCTACCTGCCCCCGGATGCCAACTGCCTGTTGCGGGTGATGAGCCATTGTTTCGAGACCTGGGACCGGATCAACGTCGTCGTCGCGGGCAAGGCCCCGATGCCGCAATGGCTGGATGCCGACGCGGCGGAGGCGCATTGCCGGGCCGGGGCCGCGATCTGGCCCTGGGCGGGCAACGAGAATGACGGCAGGACGCCGGACATCGTGCTCGCCTGTTGTGGCGACGTGCCGACGCTGGAGGCGCTGGCCGCGACCGCCCTGCTGCGAAGCCACTGCCCGGATGTCGTGATGCGCGTCGTCAACATCGTCGACCTCATGGTGTTGCAATCGCCCCGCGCCCATCCGCACGGCCTGTCCGACGCCGCCTTCGACGCGCTGTTCACGACCGACAGGCCGATCCTGTTCGCCTTTCACGGCTATCCGCACCTGATCCACCGGCTGGTCTATCCGCGCACCGGCCATGCCAACATCCATGTGCGGGGCTATACGGAGGAAGGGACGACCACGACGCCGTTCGACATGGTCGTGCGCAATCGCCTGGACCGCTATAGCCTGGCCATTGCCATGATCGACCTGCTGCCGGGGCACGCCGGACGGACCGAAGCGGCGCGGCACCATATGACCCAGGCGCTCGACCGCCATGCCCGGTACATCCTGGACCATGGCGAGGACATGCCCGAGGTCACGGAGTGGCGCTGGTGTCCCTGACCGTCGAGAATCTCCGGGTCATGCTGCGCCCCGATCCGGGCCGCACGGTCCTCCGCCCGTTCATGCCCGCCGACACCCCGCTCGCCGGCCATGCCGCCCGCGAGCATCGCGACGCGGTGATCGACCGCGTTCAGGCCATGCCCGAGGCGATGGTCGTCGCGACCTGTGCCGATCTTCTGCGCCCCGTCATCGCCCGGCACAACGATGCCGAGGCGGTGCTGGATCGCCGGTTCGACCAGATCGCCGCCGACCATCCCGGGCTGACCGGCCTGGGTGTCGATCGGCGACGGCTGATCGGCGCATGCTTCACGGAGGAATATGCCTTCGAGGCGGCGGCGCTGTTCAACCCCTGCATGATCGCCCATCCCGATCAAACGGGCATGGCGGCGGACACGCTGCGCTTCATCCTGTCGCTGCGCGCGGTGGGCGAAGGCCATGTCTCCTCGGTCATCTTCCGCACCGGATCCATCGGCCCAGGCGGCGATATCCTCGTCGATCCCCCCGGCTCCAGTCCGATCGACGCGGCGGTGACCACGCGCGACGGCGAAGGCCTGCGCCTGGACTGCGCGGCGGGCGAGGACCTGTCCGGCGTCGTGCTGTTTCCCGCCAGCCGCGCGCATCGCCACGGCATCGAGGACCTGCGGATGACCGCCTTCCAGGATGGCATGGATCGCCGCTATCTGGGCACGCTGACCGGCGTCGGGACCGAGGGGATACGCCAGGAGATCCTGACGACCCGGGATTTCCGGACCTTCGACCTGTACCCGATCGAAGGCCCCTATGCGGCGACCAAGGGCATGGCGCTCTTCCCGCGTCGCATCTTAAAATTCTACGCGGCCTTGGGGCGGCCGGACCATGAGACGCTCTGGCTGATGACCTCGGACGATCTTCGCCGATGGGACGGGGGAATCCGCGTCGTTGCCCCGGCCTATCCGTGGGAGGCGATCCAGCTGGGCAATTGCGGTTCGCCGATCGAACTGCCCGAGGGGTGGCTGGTCTTGACCCATGGCGTCGGCCCGATGCGATCCTATGCGATCGGCGCCTGCCTGCTCGATCGCGCCAATCCGACGCGGCTGCTCGGCCGTCTGTCCTTCCCCCTGATCGCGGCGGACAGCGATCACTGGGCGGGCTTCGTGCCCAACAGCGTCTATAGCTGCGGCGGCCTGGTCCATCGCGACATGCTCTACATCCCGTACGGCGTCGCCGACTCCTTCGCGACCTTCGCCCGTGTCGGGATCGCCGCACTGCTGGGCGCGATGACCCCGTGCTGACGCCGCGCGCGCCAGCGCGTTTCTGGACGAGCAGCCCCGAGGAGTTGCTGACGAGCCTGAGGGCAAGCCCGACGGGGCTGACCGACGCGCAGGCCGCCGCGCGGTTGCGGGCCGAAGGGGCCAATGCGATCGGCGATCGGCCCAGTCGCGACCTGGCCGATGTGGCGCACCGGCTGACGAACCCGCTGATCCTCGTGCTGCTGGTCGCGGCCGGGATGGCGGGCCTGACCGGCGACGTGGCCAGCCTCGCCATCATCACGCTGGTCGTGGCCGCCTCGATCGCGCTCGACATGGTACAGGAGCACCGGGCGCGCGCCTCGGTCGAGGCATTGCGCCGCTCGATCGCGCTGACCACCCGCGTGCGGCGAGACGGCGTGTGGCGCGAAATACCGGTCGCCAGGCTGGTGCGAGGCGACGTGGTCCAGCTGGCGGCGGGCGACCTGGTCCCGGCCGACGGACTGCTGCTGTCCGCCAAGGCACTTCAGGTCAACCAGGCCGCCATCACCGGCGAGTCCTTCCCGGTGGAGAAGTCCGCCGGTCGCGTCGACTCCGCCGCGATGGCGGATGCGACCAATGCCCTGTTCCAGGGCAGTTCCGTCCTGTCGGGGACCGGCGACATGCTGGTCGTCGCGACGGGCGGGGCGACGCGGTTCGGCGGCATCGCCACCGCCTTGCAGGATGTGACGCCCGCGACCGCCTTCGAGCGCAGGGTGCGGCGGTTCGGCCTGGTGATCGTGCGGGTCACGATGTTCCTCGTCCTCTTCGTGCTGGCGACGCATCTGGCGCTTGGCCGACCGCCGCTGGAATCCTTCCTCTTCGCGCTGGCGCTGGCGGTGGGGCTCACGCCCGAGCTGCTGCCGATGATCATGACCATCTCGCTGGCCCGGGGTGCCGAACGGATGGCGGCCAGCCGGGTCATCGTGAAGCGGCTGTCGGCGATCCATGACCTGGGCACGATGGACGTGCTGTGCACCGACAAGACGGGCACGCTGACCGAGGCCAAGATCGCGCTGGTCGCCCATCCGGCGATCGACGGCATCGACTCTGGGCGCGTGCGCGAACTGGCGGTGGTCAACGCGGCGCTCGAGACGGGCTTGAAGAGCCCGCTCGACGCCGCACTGCTGGACGGCGGCGGGCCGATCACCGGCTGGACCCGCATTGACGAGCGCCCCTTCGATTTCGAGCGGCGCCGGGTGTCGGTGCTGGCCGAGCGGGATGGCCGGCGCTGGGAAATCGTAAAGGGCGCGCCGGAAAGCGTCCTGGCCCAATGCATCGCGTTCGAGGAGGGCGGCGCGGTCCTTCCGCTGGACGATGCGGCGCGCGGGCGGCTGGCCCGGCTGGAGGCCGAGCGATACGCAGCGGGGCTGAGGCTGCTGGCCATCGCCGTCAAGGCCGCGGACGGACAGGACGAGATCGTCGACGAGGCGGGGTTCACGCTGGTCGGCTATTGCGCCTTCGCCGATCCGCCCAAGATCAGCGCGAGCCGCGCGATCGCCGATCTGGGCATGGCCGGGGTGCGGGTGAAGGTCGTCTCCGGCGACAGCCCCGCGGTCGTGCGCCATGTCGTCGCGGCCCTGGGGCTTCAAGCCACCGAGCTGCTGAGCGGGGACGAGATCGCCGGGCTGAGCGATGCCGCGCTGGCGGCGCGGGTCGGGACGGTCGACCTGTATGCGCGGGTCTCGCCCGACCAGAAGACGCGGATCGTCCGCGCTTTGATCGCGCGGGGCCATACGGTCGGCTTTCTGGGCGACGGCATCAACGACGCCCCCGCGATCCGCGCCGCCGATGTCGGCCTGTCGGTGGACGGCGCGACCGACATTGCGCGCGAGGCCGCGGACATGATCCTGCTGGCCCCCGATCTGGAGGTGGTCGCGGCGGGCGTGGCGGAGGGACGGCGGACCTATGCCAATATCATGAAATATATCCGCATGGGGACCAGCTCCAATGTCGGCAACATGGTGACGATGGCGCTGGCGTCGCTGTGGCTGCCCTTCCTGCCGCTGACCCCGGTTCAGGTGCTGCTCAACAACCTGATCTACGACCTGTCGCAGGCCGGGTTGCCGTTCGACCGCACCGATGCCGCCGATGTCGGCCAACCGCAAGGCTGGGACATGCACGCGCTGATCCGCTTCACCGCGATCATGGCGCCGTTATCGTCGGTTTTCGATCTCCTGACCTTTGCAGCGATGCGCCACCTGTTCCACCTCGATCCGGCCGCCTTTCGCACCGGATGGTTCATTGAATCCATGGCGACGCAGATCCTGGTCGTCTTCGTCATCCGCACGCGCGGCCCCTTCTGGCGCAGCCGCCCCGATCCGGTCATGGCGGGATTGCTGTTGGGCGGCCTGGCGCTCGCCGTCGCGCTGCCGCTGTCGCCGCTGGCCGCCGGGCTGGGGTTCGGGCCTTTGCCGCTGCCGGTCTGGGCCTGCGTGAGCGGGCTGGTGCTCGCCTATCTGGCGATGGCGGAGGGGTGCAAGCGCCCCGCCCTGTCCCCTGTGTCGCCTTCTCCGTTGCGATCGGGGTGAGATATCGATCGTCACCCTGTCCGAATAGGTCACGCGTGCCAGACTGACCTGCGCACGCGGCACGCTTTCCGGCACCAGCGCGCCAAGCGCCGGACCGCTCCCGGCAAAGCCATGACGCCGATAGCCTCTGGCGACGACCGATCCGCCAGCGTCGCCGTAACGGTGAAGACGCAAGCTATTTGGTCCGACCATCACGGACACGAGCCCGGGTCATCCCTTGATAGCGAACCCCAAAAAAGGGCGGGACCGCGCCCAGGGGGGGGAGGATCAAGCCGGTCCCGCCAGGAAGAGATGGAGCACTTCGACAACAGCGTGACCGAGAAGCCAGCCGCCACGGTCGCGTCGGGTACGCCGACCGGCATGGTGGCATAGGCCGAACCGGCGACACCGACCAACGCAAGACCAATCGCGGCAAGAAACTTTCAATCCAGCATGAAAACGTCCGCTATCTAAATACTGTCAATATTTCCAACAGAACTCATAATATAGAATCATGACATTCATAATTTGCGGATTGCTATTTTACAGTCTCGCACTATCCGATGCAAATACGTATCTTACACAAGCCCATGTGCGCAGGCGGCCAGAACCCGTCCGTCACCCCATGACAGGCAAGATCATCAGCACACGGCCCTCAGAACAGGCCAAGCGGTCGCTCGTCATAGCTGACGAGAAGATTTTTCACCTGTTGATAATGAGATAGCATCATCCGATGGTTCTCACGACCAAAGCCGGAGTCCTTGTAACCGCCGAACGCCGCATGGGCCGGATAGACATGGTAACAGTTGGTCCAGACCCTTCCGGCCTGTATGCCGCGACCCAGCCGATAGGCGTCGTTGCCATGGCGCGTCCACACCCCGGCCCCCAGTCCATAGCGCGTGTCGTTGGCGATGCGGATGGCATCGTCGCGATCCTTGAAGCGGGTGACGGACAGGACCGGGCCGAATATCTCCTCCTGGAACACGCGCATGGCATTGTCGCCGACAAAGACCGTGGGCTGGACGAAATAGCCATCGTCCAGTTCGCCCCCCGGGCGCAGACGCTCGCCGCCAATCCGGCACTCCGCCCCTTCGCGCCGGCCGATATCGATATAGTCGAGCACCTTGGCGAGCTGACCGGACGAGGCCTGCGGCCCCATTTGCGTGGTGGGCAAGAGCGGATCGCCCACCCGCAGGCAATCGACCTGGGAAAGCGCCTTTTGCAGAAACGGCTCGAAGATACTGTCCTGGATCAGGACCCGGCTGGGACAGGTGCATACCTCGCCCTTGTTGAAGGCGAACATCGCAAAACCCTCGATCGCGCGGGCAAGGAAGTCGTCGTCGCGGTCCATGACGTCGGCTATGAAGATGTTCGGCGACTTTCCGCCAAGCTCCATCGTCTGGGGTATCACATGCTCGGCGGCATAGTGCATGATGGTGCGGCCGGTATCGGTCGATCCGGTGAAGGCGATCTTGGCGACGCGCGGATTCTCGGCGATCGCGCGGCCGACGACATGGCCCGCCCCCGTGACGATGTTCAGGACGCCCGGCGGCAGGATGTCGGCGATCAGGTCGGCCACCATCATCAGCGTCAGGGACGTCTGCTCGGCCGGTTTGATGACCACGCAATTCCCGGCAGCCAAAGCGGGCGCGATCTTCCACGCCGCCATCAACAGCGGAAAGTTCCAGGGTATGATCTGACCGACCACGCCCAGCGGCTCGTTGAAGTGATAGGCGACGGTATCGGAATCGATGACCGAAACCGCACCTTCCTCGGCGCGGATGCACCCGGCGAAATAGCGGAAATGGTCGATCGCGAGCGGCAGGTCGGCGCTGCGCGTCTCACGGATCGGCTTGCCGTTGTCGATCGTCTCCGCCAGCGCCAGGCTTTCGAGATGGGCCTCGATCCGATCGGCTATGCGCAACAGCAACGTAGCCCGCTCGGCGGGGGAACGATCGCCCCATGCCGCACGGGCGCGCCACGCCGCGTCCACCGCCAGTTCGACATCGCGCGCGGTCGACTCGGCGAATTGCACGATCGGACGCCCGTTGATGGGGCTGTGGTCGGTGAAATATCCGCCGTCCACCGGCTCGACCCAGCGCCCGCCGATGAAGTTTTCGTACCGCGTCGTCCGCATCCCATCGGCGCGGAGACGCGTGATCGTCTCGTCGAACATGACATTCTCTCCTTGGACTGCGATGGCGGAAAGGCCCCGGCGCGGCCCGCGAACGGCCGCCTTATCGCGCGGACCGGGCATCCAGCGTGAAGCCCAGCAGCATCAGGGCCATGCCTTCGAAACCGAGATTGGTCGCCAGGATCAGACCCAGCGTCCAGAAACCGATGCTGGGCCAGGTCAGGGCGATGCAGCCCGCCGCCGCCAGGCTGATGACGCCTGACAGCAGAATGGCCTGACGCCCCGACATGGCGTGATAGGCCGCGAAGGCGCAGCGCAGGCCCCCGGACATCAGCAAAAGCCCCATCGACCACATCATCAGGACCCTCTTGTTGAACAGAAGGTCGTGCAACAGGCCGAACGACACGACGAGATAGGCGACAGCACCCAGGAAGAAGGTTGCCGTCCAGAGCCGGGAACGGATTCCTATGGCGTAGAACAGCATCAGCGTGCCACCGGCCGCGACGACGGCGCCGACGATGTAGCGGGCCTGGATCGTCGTGATGAACAAGTCGATCAGGGCGACGACGCCGCTGACCATCGCGACCCCGCCAACCCCGATATACCAGTTCCTGGCCTCAAAGTTGATCGCGGCCTGCGCTGTGCCCGTTCGCGTTACGGTGTTCGCCATGACCACCTCTCCGTTCATCCGACAAGCAGCGTGATAGCGAGCCCGACATCAATCCGCCGTCCGTATTGTCCCGGATGCTCCACCGCATCCCGCAGGGCCGATGTTCGCATCGCGGCTGGCTGGCATATCGCGGCTGGGGCACGCAGGCTGGTCCATGCGATGGGACGACAGGCAGGATCATCTGGCTGATCGCGATCGCCACCCTGGCCTAGCGACGCATCGACGGCATCGTCATCAGGCACGCCATCCAGCCTGGCGTGAGGGCGGTCTCCACCCATGTCCTGGCGCAGATCGGACATACTGACCGGAACGGGATCCCCGCCAAGGTGGACGAACTCGACATTCCCCACCTGTCCATGTGGGCCAGCGCGCATGGCTGCCCTCCAAAGCATGGCCCGGCCGCGTGGTGACGGCGCGAGTCGTGGCGACAACCCGGCGTGGTCGATCGCGTCCAGAGCCGCGACCGGGCAGAAGCCCTGCTCGCGGAGGCGGGGGCTGGCGGGCTACGAACCGACGGGCAATCCGGACAGCGCAATACCGCGAGGGTCGTGGAGACGTTCACCATGCTCACCGGTCAACAGGGCCGCGCCATTATGTGCTTCACCCACGATCCGGGGATCGCGGCGACGTCCGACGTGGAGATCGGCGTGAAGGACGGTAGGATCATGTCCGCCCTGACACGGTCTCCGTCACCGGACCCGATCCGGCAGCAGGGTCTCGATCATGGGGCCGAGTGACTGGGCCTGTTCGGCGAGTGGCGGCGCATCGACCTGGGCGAAGCCGCGCAGGGAACGGTACAGAAGCGACATGGTGCCCAGGAGATGGCCATCCCCCCCGTTGATCGGCACGGACTCGACCGATCGATATCCCGTGAAGCGCGCAACCAGCAGGTGGGCGCCATAATTTCCATCCTGTTCGACGTCATCAATCGTCACGGGGGCTTGCCGTTGGATACAACGCCCATCGGCGGACCCGTTGTTTTTCGTGATGATTGCGAAGTGAACGAGGTAAAGCAGTGGCAGATTGACCTGTGCCAGCAGATCGAGACTGTCTCTTTGAAGATCGAACAGACGGATCGTCCCGAATTGCGCACCATGCCGCACCAATGCATCGTGCAGGCCATTGTGCGCGGCGATGATCAAAGTAGACTGATCGCGATAGGATGCCGCCGCCGACTGCGCCTCGATTTCTGCAAGATCCGCCTCGGCTTCGATGATGCGGCGCATCAGATTGGCCCGTCCCGACGGGTCGCGGCTTTCGGCAAGACGCGCACGAAATAACGCTATGTTTTCTCTTAAAAGAAAGCGATGCACAGGCCGCCTCCAATCGCTTTTCAGGCGCTCGAACTATTGAAACTTTATAATTCTACGATTTTTTCGCCAATCGCCTGAAATTAATTTACGCTTTAGTTTCCACTCCCGTCAATTGTTGATTTTTGCTACGGCGGTAACGTATATTATTGCATAATATTAATTACAATTTTGGTCCATGGGCCATGATATCTTGAGCAAGACCGTGACCCCGGGTGACTCTTGCCTATCGCAGTATCGTTCCGGCGACGGACGGCGCGCATATGCGACGACTCCGTCACCAGGCGCGGGACGGCGCGATAGACCTCGTTCCACTGGAAGCGGCACATGCAAAACACGGCCGACGGTGCAGGGCCGTCTTTGAGGAGGCCGCCATACACCATGTTTTGACGATCGCGCAGGATGCCGAGGAACTGGCCACCGGCGCCAGCGTCAGCAAGGCCGCGATGACCCGGCTCCTGTTCCTCATCTCGGCCTCGCTCACTCAAAGGCGATCGATCCATCAGGCGATCTCCGATGGCCGTGGCGGTCAGCCGTGATGCGCACTGACCGCCGTCGCGAGCCGGGTGGTCAAGGCGGTATCCGCATAGGCCGGTTTCAAAAATGATGGACTGGCGTCAACACGGATACAGGTATCACCAAGCCAATATGGCATTCGCAATAACCGCGAATATATCGACACCGTCGAACGTGCAGTTTCGTTTTTCCATAGATCGCCTGCCGTACCCCGGCCTCCTTCGGAATGCCGATGATCTGCTCTTCCGGAACCTGCTTCGGCTTCATTCCGTCTGCCCCTTCTACAGCGCGGCTTCCATTTCCGGATGGATGAACAAACGGGGGCACGTCCCGACGTTTTTTTCCTGACGATCCGCCACGGGCCAAATGCCGCTGATCGCCCTGCACCCAGCAGATATCTGGACTATGGTTCGCGCGGTGCTGCCAGAGCGTCGCATAGAGGCTGCCACAGGCTCGGTGCTCCCATCGCAACGCCTCCAAAGCGGCGCCGAGGCGCCCAGAGATATTGCACGCATGGAAAAGACGTACCGTGCTCCATGGCGGGGCGATCGGATTCGTCGTGCCATAAAGGGCGATTTTTCGACGATACCGGAATAGGTGCCCGCGTCGGGCAAGATCGTGATGATCCATCGCATGCACGTCCGTGTACAGCGAGAGGATCACCCTGAAGTACAGATGCTCCCCTGGGGGATGTTAGGACGTTTTCACGAGGATTTGATGAAAATGGTCGGGGAGAGAGGATACCCGACCAAAATTGATCCGCCCTAAGCCATTGAAAATACGTTAGCGAAACCGGCTCCATGCCGCCGGTGGACAACCATGTGTACAGTGGCGCGGTCATTTGGGTCAATTGGCACGGCCCGTAATTCGACGTGAGTGGGAATTCCCACCCCCTTCACGGATGAGGGTGCACATAGATTTTGTAGATCGAGTGAAGGGATTCCGTTCGAATATCTTACGGCGCCGAAAGCCACGAAATCTGCGGTTCGTGGTTCGTGGTTCGTCCGATAGGGCCGTGAACTCATAAAGGGTTGATCGCCTTGGCGCCCTGATGGCAAGATTGTCGGCATGGCGAAGGGCAGCAAGGCAGGTAAGGCGTTCGCCACCGCAATGAAGCTCGCGAAGAGTGGCCGCTTTGGCAGGCTGCTGAAAAAGGCGATAGCTCGACGACGAAGGTAGTCTCGTCGCCATTGTCGAATGTGATCTCACCATGAAGCCGCCCGTCGTCGAGCAGGCCGGCCCACCCAGTTCCGTGGACCTGGTCGCCCTCATCGCTGCCGTTCCAGTCGAATTCAATGCCGCTGGGGTTGAAGCCGACGTCCAACACGGCGGTGAGTGCGCCAAAGGCCATCTCACCGTTGCCATCGGCGTCGATGCGGAGGAAGGCCGGGCCGCACAGGTCGAGATGCTCGCACGGCCATGCCGCGACCTCTACGATCCGCCACCGGCCGATCGGCCCGGTCGGTACGGACATTACCTCGTCTCCAGCAGCCGGGGCAGCCGAATGAGGTTATAGGCCGCGACCGTCAGCGTGAAGGCGAAGCGGACGCGCGCCAGCCCGCGAAAGCGCGTCTTGCCCTGTCCGGCGGCCGATTTCACCCAGCCGAACACCTCCTCGATCCGTTTACGGACGCGCTGGCTGGCGGCGTAGTCGGCCTGCCGGGGGGGCCGGCCATCGATCGCCGAGCGGCGACCGCTGGTGTTCTGTGCCACATGCGGGGTCACACAACGGTTGCGCAGGTCCGACACGAAGTCGCGCGTGTCATAGGCCCGGTCCGCACCCAGCGTGATGCGCCGCGCCTCGGGCCGGGCGAAGTCATCGACCATCGCCACCGCGGTCAGCCGCTCGGCAAACCCGGCCGCATGCGTGGTTTCGGTGTCGACCACCAGCCCGTGGCGGTTCTCCATCAACACATGGCCCATGTAGCATAGCCTGGCACCTGTGCCGGCACTCTTACGGTAGAGCCGTGCATCGGGATCGGTGAGCGAGGCGTGCGTATCGTTGCTCCGCTCCGTACCCCGAAAATCGACGTCGGCGTTGCGCCCGCCTGGACCATCGCCGGGTGGGCCATCATCGTCGGCATCCTCCTTCGGGCGAAAGCTCTTCATACTACACCACGCCTCGATCAGCGTGCCTTCCACCGAGAAATGGTCGCTCGACAACAGCCGCCGGACCCGCGGCAGGACCAGGATCGACGACAGGAAACGGGCCGCGATCTCGCCCTCCAGCAGCCGCTCGCGGTTCTTCGAGAAGGTGGAGGCATCCCACACCCGATCGTCCACGCCCAACCCCACGAACCAGCGGAACGACAGATCGAAATCCAGCCGCTCCATCATCTGCCGCTCCGAGCGGATGCCGTGGAACACCTGCAACAGCAGCGCGCGCAACAGTTTCTCCGGGGCAATCGACGGTCGCCCAATCCGTGAATAGAGCGCCTCCAGGTCGGGACCGATCCCCGCCAGCGCCGCATTCACCACCGTGCGGATCGCACGCAACGGATGGCCCGCCGGAATCCGCTCCTCCAGATCGACGTACGAGAACAATTCTCCCCATCGAACGTCACCGCCCCGCATCCACTCGCCCTCATCGCCTCAACCGCGATGAATCACCTCAGACCGCCCACGCCAAGCCTTTTTAGCAGCCTGCTAGATATGGTTGAGAAGCGTCGTTTTTCCGCCCCCCAGAAAACAGGATAGGTCCCTGGCAGTCAGACAATCGCTAGGAACCAGCCGTGGCGGCATACGAACTCCGATCTGGCTATTCCGAATTACGATATGCCGTCTCATTTCAATCAGATGGCGGACTCCGATTGAATGCTGAATAGGTCTGATGCCCGATGCCGCTATTCCTGATCCTCCGGCGGAACCGGAAACAACGAACGCGGTCGGACATAGGCCGCCTTGGGTGCCCCATCGACATACCAGTTGGCATAGAGATACCCGGCCGGACGGTAAGCGGGCGAGAAGGTCCGGGAGATCCACACGCCAGACCAGGGCCGGGGCGGACGGCGGAGGGCACGGACGACAATGCCCCGCTTGCCCCGAATACGAAAGTCGTAAACCCGGATAGGTCCCGGCTTCACCACCCGCACGTCGGTCAATAGATCGGCGTTCGAGCCGGCCCGATCGAGGGTGAAGCGCGACGGGCATCCCGGCGGCCGCGTCCCCGATCCACCGGGCTCCAGCGTAATCTGCTGTCGATAGCCGTTCGGGACCTGCGAATAGAGCGTGACCGGAAAGACCCGCTCGGGATGGTCGGGCACCCAGCCCTCCGCCTCATAGCCCTCGGGATAGACCGCGAACCGCTCGACCGATATGGGGACCAGGCTTCCCCGTAGCGCGAAGCGACATCGCCCGCCGTCATAATAGCCGCTGAAACGCCCGGCCTCGCCGTTCACCGCGATCATCAGTGAGCCACCGGGCTCGCCGAACGTCCCGGTCGACAGCGAGCGTTCGGCCGCGGCCGCCAACAGGAGCGCGACGATCATGGCTGCTCGCGCGCCATCATCTCCAACGCCGCGCGGTCGGCCGGGCTGACCAGCTCGCACATCAACAGCGTCTTGCCGGGGATCACCTCGCTCTGCCGCGCGACGATCGAGACCACGCCCCGCTCCTTGTCCTGCTGGCTGTCGGGCAGGGCCCACGCATAGCCTTCGCTCGACGCGCCCATCAGATCGAACGTCTCGCGCGTCAGATTATATCGGCGCGCCGCCTCTTTCGCCACTTCGCCATCGAGCAGCAGGCCGTAGGCCGAACTGGCGAAGATCACGTCCTGCGCGACGAAGCCGTCCCGCTCGATCGGCTTCGGAAGATGGAAGCGCGCAATACCCAGCATCGTCATGTCGGGCTTGCCCAGCGCCTCCGCCGCATGGGACAGCCGGTCCGCGCTATCGAGACTGTAGGGCGGCTGGCACAGGGCCGCCGCGAAATAATCGGGGGCAGCGGCGGCGGCCATGGACGGCGACGCGCCAAGCGCCGCCAGACCCAGGACCAGACCCAGAGGAAGGCGGCGACGGCATAACTTATGGGTCCGCATTATCGCGCCTCCAGTTCGATCTGGAAATTGGGTTCGGCATCGGTGGGATGATCCTCGATCTTGAGGATCGCGACCTTGACGGGATGGCCGCCCGCCTGAGTGGCGAATGTCGCGATCGGATCGAGGATCGTCGCATCCTTCGGCGCCGGCACGCGGTGCGCCTTCATCCCGACGATCGTCTCGACCGCGGCGATGACGTCCGCATCCGTCATGGCGCCCGCGTTCAACACCACCTCGCACCGGGCATATTCGTCGGGCAGCTTCTCGCCAGTGTAGAGCGTCGTCGTCCCGCTGCTGAAATTCGCCGAGTCCTCGTCCTCGATCCGGGGCTTCAGGTTATAGGGTGTCGAACGCCCGACCTTGACCGCCCCCGCCCAGCCGTCTTGCGGGTAGCGATGCCAGCATGCGTCGTCGAACAGCTTGAGCGCCAAGGCAGGTGCCAGCGAGGGCCCGACATTGTCGTCACCTTGCGCCCAGGCCGATTGCGGCCATGCCCCCGCGCAGGCCAGACAGAGCAGAAGCGCACGAACCTTCATCATAACCTACCCCGAACCATTGAATGATAAAAGACCACCCGCCCTCATTTCCGCGCATTGAGGAGATTGGCGGGAGAATAATCGTCGCTGAGGACGCGCGCCTGCGGGTTCCAGTCGACCCGGCGATCGAGACGGCGATAAATGTCCCAGGGATCGTCGACATAGGGCCTCAGCGCGGCGGCGATGCGGCGCGCACTGACCGCCAGCTGTTGCGGCGTCGGCAGTCCGTCGGGCCGGGCGATGATGACCCGGTTGGTCTTGCGCACGTTGAAGAACGGACCGAAGGCCGCGCGATAGGTCACCGACTCCGGCGCATACAGCCCACCCTGGCTGAAGGTGTTGGCGACCACGACGCCACCGGGGGCCAGGACCTGCCGAATCTCGGCCAGGAACTCGCGGGTCAGCAGATGCTCGGGGATGTAATCGGAATTGAAGGCGTCGATCATCACGATGTCGTACCGATCGTTGCCCCGCGCCGCCCGCTTCACGAACACCCGGCCATCCTCGATGGTGACGCGCGTGCGGCCGCCCGGCCGCCAGTTGAAGAAGCTGCGCGCGACCTTTTCGACGGCGGGGTCGACCTCGACCACGTCGATACCGGCATTGGGATAGAGGGTCTGGAGCGTCGTCGGCACGATCCCCCCGCCCAGACCGATGATGAGGATGCGACGCGGATTGGGCTGAAGGTAAAGCGCGCCCAACATCAGCTGCGTATAGTCCAGCGCGTGATGCGCCGGGTCGGCCAGCAGCTGACAGGATTGCAGCAGTTGGTTATGCCCGCCCGGCTTGACCCGGAAGGACATGCAGATCTGGCCGTCCCCCTGAAAGACGTTGATGTTCTGGTAGAGCGACTTCTGCGAATAGAGCAGCGTGACCTTTGCGGGCGGCGATACCGCGCTCGCCGCGATCGAACCGGTCAGGCACCATGCCGCGGCCACGCGCTTCAGGAAGGGGGAAATGGTCATGCGGATACTCCGTGAAGCGCGGATCAACGGCGATAGCGGTGATAGAGGATCGTCATCGCGGCGATGACGAGGGTCAGTCCCAGCGCGCCGTAGAAGATCACATGCACCTCGAACCACAGAACGAGGTAAAAGGCGGTCAGCAGCGTGCCGAGGCTCGATCCCAGGGTGGACCAGAAGGTCAGATAACCGACGATCGACCCCACCCGTCCCCGGCTGCTCGCCAGAAGCGCGACGGCGTAGGGCGATACCGCGCCGAACAACAGGGTCGGCGGCAGGAAGAGCAGCAGTGCCGCCGCCAGCGAGCCATAACGCGGATCGACCGCCATATCGAACAGATAGCCCAGGACCCGGTCGCCCAGCAGGATCAGCGGCAGCGTCGCCAGCGCCCCGGCCACCAGCAGCAACGCCAGCCGCGTGACCGTCACCCGCCCGCGGGCGAGCGCCCCGCCCAGCAGATAGCCGAGCGACAGCGCCAGCATGAAGGTGAAGATCACCGCGCCCCAGACATGGATCGAATTGCCGAACCACGGCGCGAGCAACCGCGCGCCCAACATCTCGATCAGCATGACATAGGCCCCGCTCCAGCAAGCCAGCACATAGGGCATGACGAGGCGTGGATGGGCGCGCGATGCACAGATCATGTCGGTCATGGACGCAGAAATCCTGTTGAAAGTGGAGGCACGGGCCGATGCGGAAGGGACGCGCTCATGCTTGCAGCAGGTCGAACAGCCGTTTGGCCGCGTCCCCCTTCAGGCCGTAACCCTGCCGCCGGGCGTTGGTGATCGCATCCTCCATCCCCTCGCGACGCAGCGCGCTGCGGGCCTGGCAGACATAGACTTTGACGATCACCGGCGAGGCGCTGCACGTCTCGATCGCTGCCATCAGCGCGTCGACCGTGACGAACTGGTCCGGTTCCTCCATCAGCCTGGCCAGCAGGATGGACGGCCCATCGCGCATGTCGGACAGGCGCTCGCGGATGCGCCGCGCCAGGGCCGAGCGTTCACCGTCCGTGCCATGGCGTTCGCCCGTCTCGGGCAAGGCCGACGCGCCCTGACCGGATGCCTGACCATTGACCGTCGCCAGCAGGGCCGCCGTGCGACGCGCCAGCGTCGGCGCACCGCCCGCCTTGAACGCGCGGACCGCCATGCGCAGCGAGTCCGCGCCATAGGACAGGAAATCGCCGGTCGTGTCGGCGACGGGGTCGATCTTGGTCCGGCGGCGCGGGACCATGCCGCGTGTGGCCAAAGAGGGACTCCCGCCCTCCACCATGCCACGGCGTTCGCTCATCGGCCGCCCTCCTGCCCGGCCAGCAGCAGGCAGGGCCGCCCGGACGCGCGAATGTCGCGACACAAGGCCTCCGCCTCACTCCGCTGCGACCAGCCGCTCACCCTCAGACGCGTCAAATCGGCGCCGCGCGCATAGATCGGCGCGTGACGGCGCAAGCCCGCAAAGTCCCGAACCATCGCAGCCCAGGCCGCCTCTGCTCCCCCCGGCTTGCCGAAGGCTCCTAACTGCATACCCCATCTCCCCGATATGGTCGGTATCGCCTTTGCGGCGCGTGTTGGTGTCTCGGTGCGCGGCAATGGCGGCGCCCGACGCGCCCCCTTCCCGGTCAGCGTGGCTGCCAGCCGATCGGCTTGGTCGCGCTCCGCCGGGCTGGCGGCGGCCCGCAAGGTGTCGCGCATCGCCTGCGCGTGTGTCAGGCCGCCCGCCGCCGCGCGGGTGAGGAAGGCCATGGCCAGCGGCCGGTCGACCGCCACCCCCTCGCCATTCGCATAGGCGACCCCCATCAGATATTGCGGCAGCGATCGTCCCATGCGCGCCGCCCGGTCGAGCAGGCGCAGGGCCTCGCCGCGTGTCTCGGGCCGCTCCGCCAGCATCAGCGCGAGCTGTTCGGTCGCCGCCGGATGCCGCGCCTCCGCCGCACGGCGCAGCATCGTCAGCGCCCGCCCGCGATCGGCCGCAACGCCCTTGCCCAGATGATAGGCCAGGCCCAGGCCATAGGCCGCCTCGACGCTGTCTGGCCCCGCTACGGCCAGCGCGGCGCGCCAGTGCGCCACCGCCGCCGGGAACCGTCCCACCATCCAGTCGCGCGTGCCCGCCGCCGCTTCGCGCCCCGAAGGCTGAACGATGGCCGCGCCCGCCAGAACCAGCGATACCGACAGGCTCATCGCCCCCCGCCCCCGCGCGCCGGATCGACCAGCCGCCGGATCGCACCGAGAAAGCGTTCGGCCGAGGCCATGTGGCGAAAGGCGATGGTGGTCGCGACCGAGCGGCCGTCGCGCGGACGCCGATAGAGCAGCCGCACCCGCAAGCGGTCCCGGCCCGCCAGATATTGCACGCGGATCAGCGCGACGCTCGCCAGCGGCAGGACGACATAGCCGGTGCTGGCATCGCACAGCATCAGTTCGTCCTTGCCGACCGCCACCGCGCCCGGCCGGGCGTCGATCCAGCTATGGAACAGCTCGTGCCGCAACGCCTGCCGCGCGACCAGGCGTTCGACCTGGACCAGCGCGCTGCGCATCGTCCGGGCTCGCAGCGCGGGGATGACCAGCCAGCCCGCCAGTTGGTGCGCCCCCGCGATCAGCAGGATCACGCCCAGCCCCGCCAGGACGGTCGCCGCGCCGGGCGTCAGGTGAAGTCCGTCGCGCCACACCCCCTGCCGCCCCAGCAGCAAAAGGGTGACGCCCAGCCCGCCGCCATAGGCCATGACCAGCGCCGCGCCCTCGGCCAGCCGCCAGCCCAGGGCCGCGCCGCGCAAGGTGCGGGGCATCTCGATCATGGCGCGCGACGCGACCATCAGTAATCGACCCGGATCGTCAGGCGATCACTATAGTCTCCGGGCGTGACGCTCTGCCCCGCCGCGATCCGGGCAACCAGCGACACGGTCGCGGGCTGGCCGGTCCCCGTGCCCGTCAGTCCGACGCTATCGGTCAGCGGCGTGCGGCACCCGGCATCACCGCACATCGCATAGGCGAGCAGATCGCGCCCCCCGACACGCTGCATGTTCAGGCCGTTTCCATAATGCTGGCCCCGGTCGATCCGCACCTGCCACCCCATGCCCTGCGAACAGGTCAGGGTGATCTCCCCGGTCGCGCTGGCCGCCGCCTGGGGATCGGCCAGCGTGCGGAAGGCCATCGGCGTCACATTGCCGATCGTGCAGGCGCCGATGATCTCGGTTTCCACGCCGATCGCGGCGGAAGCGTCCTGCGCCGCGACAGGCGCGGTCGCCATGATCGCCGGAACGAGTGCCGCCAGCGCGATGACGATCCTGCGCCCGCTCACCAGATCACCGTCGCGATCACGGTATCGCCATAGCGGCCGGGCGGCGGCGTGGGCTGGCCGGGCATGCGGCCGTAGAGCGGGACGGTTATGGGCTGGCCGTTGCTGGTCGCACCGACGGCGCGCCCCTGATTCCACAGCTGGGTCCGGCCCGGATCGGTATAGATGTCATAGGCCAGGGCATTCGGCATGGCCGCATTGCCGACATGACGCCGCCCGCCCAGGGCATGTGCGCCGTCGTCCAGCTTCACCTGAAAGTCACCCCAATAGCAGCGCACGGTGATCCCGCCCTGCGCATCGACCGTCTGCGCCGTCGAACTCCGCCCCAGGCCGAAGGAGACGGGCTGGGTCGACAGGATCTGGCAGAAGCTGGAGACGCCGAAGGTCACCGTGACGCTCAGGGTGAAGCTGGCTTCCAGCGCGCCGTTGCAGTCGCCGCGCCGCAATTCCAAGAGGACCGGGACGACCGAACCGTAGCTGCCGTTGACCAGCATCGCATTGACCGGAACATGAAGGGCGTAGGCCAGGTTGGTGGTCGCGAAATAGGGGTTGGTGAAGGTGATCCGCCCGATCTCCACCCCGCCCTCGGTCAGCGGCTTGGCGCGGGCATCGTCGTACAGCTGCCAGTTGAGTTGTCGCCCGCTGACGTCGCGCGCCTGCCGCCACGGGGTCAGCGTGGTCCCGCCGCTGCCGGGCTGCTGGGTCGCGGCGGTGCAGACGGCGTAGCTGCCCATGGCGGACGGCATCGCGCACCCCGCGAAGCTGCTCAAGCCCGCCCATGTCGCATCCCCCTGATAGGCGACATAGCGATTGGCCGCGCTGGCGGTGCAGGTCGCTGCCGCCTGCGCCTTCGCGGGACAGAGCATCAGGCTGCCCAGCCCGATCAGGATGCCGACCAGCGACAGCCACAGCGCCCGCGTCATGACGCCACCCATTGATCGAGCCAGTCGAGGATACGGCGTTCCAGGTCGCCGACCGCCTTGGGGTCGGTGATCGCATGGCCTTCGCCGGGATAGATGACCAGCGTGGTCGGCACGCCCATGGCGCGCAGCCCCCGCCAATATTGCAGCGACTGGGCGGGCGGCGTCTCGATGTCGCGCTCCCCGACGAACAACAGGGTCGGTGTCTTGGCCTGCCGGATCAGGGCCATCGGCGACGCGGCGGCATAGATGGCCGGGTCGTCATAGGCCGACGCGCCGAAGAAAGGCATCATCCAGCCACCGATCTCGTTCTGGCCGTAATAGCTCTGCCAGTCGGCTATCCCGCCCCCGGCGATCAGCGCGCGGAACAGCCTCGTCCTGCCATTGGCCAGCATCGCCAGGAACCCGCCATAGCTGGTCCCCAGCATCGCCAGCCGATCGCTGGCGATACCGGCCGCCCGCGCCGCCTCGGTCGTGCCGGTCAGGATGTCGGCCAGGTCGCCGCCCCCGAAGTCGCGCCGGACCAGCGCCTTGAACGCCTCGCCCCGCCCGGCGCTGCCGCGCGGATTGGGCAGGAACAGCGCATACCCCGCCGCCAGCAGCTCGCCGCGCAGATCGTCCCCGGCATAGTCGGGCAGCGATACCGCGACCGGCCCGCCATGCGCCTCGACCACCAGCCCCTTGGCCTTGGCCTTGGGCGTCAGCAGCCAGCCCTGCAACCGCTGGCCGCCCCGCTCCCACTCCAGCGAGCGGACATCGGCGGCGACCGGGATCGCGCCCTCCTCCGCCAGCGAGGCGATGTCGCGCGGCGCGCCCACCGGCCCGGCCAGCAGGTGCGGCGGCGTGGTGAAGTCCTGCGCGACCAGCGCCATCTGCTCGCCGCGCGCGTCGAAACTGGCCGAATTCGCCTCGATGCCCTGAGGGGTCGACCAGAGCGGGGCATCGGCGGCCCCGCGCACCGGGTCGATCGCCACGATCGCGCCCTTCACGCCCAGAACGGCAGTGCCGACCAGCCCGCTCCCCCGGCGCGACAGGCCAGTCACACCGCCCGCAAAGCCCGGCGTCCGGTCGACCGGCTCGCCCCCCGCCAGGGGGACGGTCCAGACATCGCCGCTGATGCTGACCCGGTCGCTCATCAACCCGCCGATAAAGGCGACGGTCCGGCCATCGGCCAGCATGGTGGGGGCCGCGATCTGCGTCGCCGGGCGGGCGATGTCGCGCACCCCGCCGCTGCGCAGATCCAGCGCGACCAGCCGGGCGCTCCACCAGCTGGCGTCCCCCACCCCGTCCGCCGCCGTCGCGACGACGCCCGATCCATCGGGCAACCAGTCATAGTCGTAGAGATACAGATTGGCGGGCGAGTTCAGCCGGGTCGCGCCGCCCTCCACTGGCACGGTCGCGAAACGCTGGACATCGACCCGCGCACCGATCTCTCCGGTCAGCGGCGATCCGGGCTGCACAGCACCAGGCTCCTTGCGCGGCCAGATCGTGGCCAGGAAACCCAGCACCCGGCCGTCCGGCGACCAGCGCGGCGACGCTGCCGTCCCCGCGATCAGGCTCAACGGCCGCTCGCCCTGCGCATCGACCAGCGTAACGCTCGTCGTCCGGCTGCGCGGTTCCAGCGCCAGCACCGCCACGCCCCCGCCCGGCGCGATCGCCAGCCCGGAGCCCTGGCACCCGGCACAGAGGGGCCAGCTCAGCCGGACCGCTCCCGTGCCCGCATCCCGCACCACCAACCGGTATCCGCGCGCCGCCTTCGTACCCGAACCCTTGCCCGCATCCGCCTGCACCGGTTCGAACGACGCCACCTGCGTGCCGTCGGCCGACAGCGTCACGAAGCGCGTGGCGGCCTGGGCAGCGCCCGGCATCGCGATCGCGATCGGATACAGAAATCCCAGGAGGTGAAGAAGGCGCACGAACCCGCAATCCGATCAGAAGGACAGCGTCATGGTCAGTTGGTCCGTATACTGCCCGCCCGCCGGAATATTGCCTGCGGAAAAGGCCGGGAGGCGGCCATAGACCCGCATCGTGGCGGACTGCCCGCTGCTGAACGCACCGAGCGAGATGGCGGACGTGCCGATCGGCTGTGAAAAGCCCGCATCCTGATAGAGCTGATACGCGATGCGATTGGAGCCAGAGGCCAGCTGTCGCGTCGCGCCGTTGGCATTCTGCCCCAGGCTGAACGCCACGGTCGCCGCGGAGGTCGCAGCGTTGCAGGTCACCGTGATCGCCCCCGAACCGGAGGACGGCGTGGCCGCTCCCTTGGTGCCGGTGCTGAGCGCGTCATAGGTTCCCCAGTCGAGCAGCGCCGCAGCGCCGCCGCCGGGCGATCCCGAGATTTCGCACTGGTTGAGGATGACCATGTCGACGGTCGCGCTCTGGGCGGAGGTCGTCGCGGCCTGGGCCGTTGACGACAGCAACAGGCCGGCTGCCGAAAGCAACACGGCGCGCGGGGTAAGGAGGCTGCGCATCAGTAGGTCACCGAGAGAGTCAGGGTGTCGGAATAGCTGCCGGGCGGCGGGGCGGCCTGGGCGGCCACATGCACGCCGATCATGACGCTGGACCCGTCATTCGGGCCGCCATTGTAATAGAACACGCTATTCGCCGAGTCATAGTACAGAGCGGTCGTCTGCCCGCCATTATCGAGCGGGGTGTTGGCGTTGCGGTCGATCAGGGTATAAGGGATGTAATGGCTGGCCCCGTCCGTCATGCGACGGGACCCACCACTGACATTCCCGTTATACGGGATGTTCAACTGCATCGAGGCGTCGCCGGTACATTGCACGTCGAGCGTGGCGTCGGACGCGGAATAGGTATCGGGAATTTGTCCGCCCGACTGAAGCGTGGCGGGCAGTGTCCACTTGCCGCTGACCGCCAAGGTACACTGGTTCGGCACGACGACCTTGATGGTCCCGGTCCCTGACGCGGTCTGGCTTGCGGCATGGGCTGGCGACGCTGCGACGCCCAGAACCATCGCGCCCAGCAGGATCGTGCCGATGACCCGACCACCGGTTGCAGCGGAGGGGCGCGATGGACCGCGCATATTTGTGCGAATGGACATATCAGAACGCCACCCAGATATTATAGGTATCGGTGTAGCTGCCGGAGAACGTCGCCGTTTGCTGCGGCAAGCGGAAATAGACCGGAACGGACACCGCGCTCCCCGTGCCTACCCCGGACGAGAAGACATTGCTCCCGTTCGGATTGCTCAGCGGAACCGTGCGAGCGGAATCGCTAAAGGCTTGATATGTGAGGACCGGAGCGTGGCCGGGGCGGCCACCGACCTGCCCCTGAAGCGCAAGATAATGCACGCCATTTCCATTTTGGGGGTCGTTGCTCCCGCCACGATCGAACACATCATAGGTGGCGCCGTTGGTGCACGTCACCGTGGCGGCACCGTCCGCATCGGTCTGACTGATGTTCAGGCCGGTCGGCGCGGCGAAAGTCACGTCGCTCACGCCGACCGTGCAGGTGGCGGGCACGGTCGTCTGGACGCTCAGCGATGTGCCCGGAGAGGTCGTCGCGGCACGAACCGGCAGCGCGCCGACCGCGACGCCCAGTACCCATGCGATACGCACCGACGCACGGACCATGCCCCCAGGCCGCCCCGTCGCTCTGTCTGTCATGCCGAGCATCCCCAAGCGCCGATCAATAGCTGACGGTCAGCTGGACCGTGTCGACATAGGTCCCCGCTTCCGTGGCGGTCTGCGCGGGCATCCGGCCATAGATGGAAAACGTCTGCGCCGCGCCGTTGCCGATCAGCTGGGACGAGGTGGTAAAGGCGTTCGTGCGCCCGGTGTCGGTGTAGAGCCCGTAATTCAGGGTCGCGGTGCTGCCACTGCGGTTGCTCTGCATGCGCCGCTGGCCGCTGACCGCATTGGACCCGTTATTGGCCGACACGGTATAGGTGCCGCCATTGGTGCAGGTCACGTCCACCGATCCGGCATTGTCGGTCTGCGTAATCGTCGTGCCGGATGGATTGGAAAAGGCGATGTTGACCACATTGCTCAGGGTGCAGCTGTTGGGCACGACCGTCTGGACGGTCATGTTGGTGCTGGTGGTGCTCGCCATCGCCGGCATGGCCGGAACCAGCGCCGCGATCAGCGCGGTGCCGCCTATCACCCCTGGAAAGGCCCGGAAAAACGTCATCGAATATCCCCTCTTTGGAATCGTCAATAGGTGATGGTGAAGTTCAGCGTGTCGCTGTACGCGCCCGCCTGGGTCACGGTTTGCGCCGGAATCCGACCATAGATGGTGATCGTCTGGTTCGATCCGGTGCCGGTGCCCCCTTGCGAACTCGACGTCTGCGCGTTCGGATACGGGCTGGTCCGGGCGCTATCGTTGTAAATATGATAGGTGATCGTCGCGCCGGTCGCGCCCTTGGCCATATAGAAATTGTCGCCCGACTGCGTCGCGGACGATGGCTGTATTTCATATGAGCCATTGTTCAGGCAGTTGACGGTCAGCGTGCCGGTCGCGTCGGTCTGCGGCAGGCTCAACGAGCCGCCGCTGGCCAGCGTGCCGAAATCCATCGTCGTCGCCGCGACCGTGCAGCTGTTGGGGATCGTCGCGTTGACCTGCATGCCCGTGGTCGTGGCGGCGAATGCGGTGCCGGAGGCCATCGTCGCCAGCGCCACCAGGCCCGCTCCGGTCAGCGTCCGGCACAGATAAGGGGTAAACATGGCCCGATCCCTCAATAACTGATCGTGAAGGTCATGGCGTCGCCATAGTTGCCAGGACCCGTCGCCGTTTGCGCGCCGATCCTGCCATAGACCGTCACCGTCTGGCTCGCGCCGGTGCCGGTGCCGGTCGAGGCCACGCTGTGCGTCAGACGGGTCATCCCCGAATCCCAGGCGGTGTCGTAGGACAGGTAATAGAACCGGGAACCAATCCCGGACGGAGAGAATCCCAACATCCGGGGCGTGGTCGTGCCGCTGTTCGTCACTGCATTCCCGCCTGTGTCGCCGCTCAGCTGCCAGGTTGCGCCGGTCGTACAGGTGACCGTGATCTTGCCCGTCGCGGTCGTCGCCTGGACGTTCAGCGTCGCGGGCAGCGTCCCGAAATCCATATTTTGCGGCGTGCTCAGCGTGCAGCTGTTGTTGATCGTGAACTGCGCGGTCACGGCCTGGTTGGCGGTGGCGGCCTGCGCACGGGACGCGGCAAGGACCGACAGAATGACGCCCGTGGCGGCGTAAAGGCTGATGCGGATCATCCCCGGCCCCCTCAATAGCTGACGGTCAGTGTGATGGTGTCGCTATACGCGCCCGGCGCGCCATAGACCTGCGCCGGAATCCGCCCATAGACATAATAGGTCTGCGTCCCCCCGGATCCCGTGACGGCCGATCCCGACGCCGTACTCGATTGCGGCCAGAGCGTCGCGCGTCCCGAATCCTGATAGATATTATAGTTCAGATAGCTGTTGCCGCTCGTCTTCATACGAAATTGCGAGCCACTGGCATTGGCCGAGGTCGCATAGACATTGGCCGTACCGCCATTGGTGCACTGGATGCCGGAGTTCGTGATCTGCGCATCCGTCTGCGTGATCTGCGTCGTCGTCGGCGCCTGCGACCCGAAGTCCAGCGTCTTGGTATCCGCCCAGATGACGCAGATGGTCGACAGGGTCATCGACGCCGTGCCCGACCCGGTGGTCGTCGCCGCCCGCGCCGAACCCGCCATGCCGAGGGTCAGCGCCAGGGCGACAAGGGGAATGCGCCTACGCATCAGTAGCTCACCGTGAACGTGAAGGTGTCGGAATAGCTGCCGCCATTGGGCGTGTTGGCCGTCGCGCCGCCCACATCCTGGACATAGCTGTTCGCGGGCACGCGACCATAATAGGTCATGGTCTGCGCCGAGCCCGTTCCAGTTGCGGTGTAGCGATTGCTCGACGAGCTCGTCGTACCGATCGCCGTCCCACCCGCCGAGGCCGTCGAGATCGAATAGGGGATGTAGAAGGCGCCGCTGGACAGCTTCATCCGCCGCACGGCACTATCCCCCGACCCGGTCGCGTTGCCGCTGGGCACGGAATAGACCGAATAGGGCGACTGCGGCGTACAGGTGATCGCCACCGACGCGGTGACATCGACATTCGCCGTGATCTTGATGTTGCCCCCACCGATCTGCTGCGTCGGCGCGCCGAACGCCAGGTTACCCGGTGTGCCGATGGAGCAGGTGGGGACGACGACCGCCCGTGTCGAAAATGTCGTCGACGTGGCGGCCGAGGCGTCCTGGGACATCACCGTACACACCGACAGCGCCGTCAGCATGACGCCCCGGACAAGGACGTTAGCAGAAAAGGGACGGATCATCGGCATCACCAGATCACCGTGAAGGTCATGGTGTCGGTGTACGTTCCCGCGGGAACCGACGATTGCGCCAGAATGCGGCCGTTGAAATACTGCGTCAGGTTCGACGCGCTCCCCGTCATGCCGAACCCCTGGTTGTTATATCTGTATGGACAGGTGTAATTGACCGTGGTGCAGCCGGACACGATCGCATTCTGGAAGAACACCTGATAATTCAGCGCGTTCGACCCGCTTTTCATGGTATAGGTGCCGTTACTGCCATTGCCCGACGTCAGCATTTCATCGAACGGCAAGCCACTCGTACACATGATGGTCGCGCTGGTGCTGGCAGTCGTCTGCGCCGTCGCCCCCGAAGCGCTGGCGGTGATGGTGCCGAAGTCGAGCGTCGATGGCGTCGTCGTCGTGCAGGTCCCGTTGACCGTGTATTTGGCCTGAAAGGACTGCGTCACGGTGGCCGCGCGCGCACCGGCGGGGACCAGCGACAGGACCGCCAGCCCGATTGTAAAGGCGCATCGTCCGCAAAGGCGAGAGGCGGGAGCCATCAGTAATAGATCCCGAACGTCAGCGTGTCGGTATAATTGCCGACCGGCACCCCGGTCTGCGCAGGAATGGTCCCGTAGAAGTTCCATATAGCAACCGACCCGTAATTGCTGTAATAGGTGCTGGTAGGCTGGCTCCTTCCATACTCATCCGTACCGGGGCCGCTAGCACCGATCATGTAATTGATGTAGTTGCCCGCACTGTTTTTCATGCGCCGCTGACCGCCGCTAGTATTTGGCGAAGACAGCCAGACATCATAGGTCGTGCCGTTGAGGCAGACCATGTTCGCGGACGACGTCGCGCGTGTCAACGGGATCGCCCCCGTCTGATCGGCGGTGCCCGTACCGAAATCGAGGTTGGCGATGCTGCTGACGACGCACATCGTCGGCATGTTCAGCGTGGCCGTCATCGGGGCCGACAATGTCGCGGCATTCGCCACGCCACCGCTCGCGAGCAACACCGCAAAGCCCAGGCTCGCACGGCAGAAAGCAAGTCGCGCCATCAGTAATACACCGTGAAATTGAGGGTGTCGGTATAGGCCCCTACCGGATAGGACGTATCCAGGTTCGCGGCCCTCACCGTGGCATAGATGAGGGTGGCCTGCTGATTGCCTGCCCCCGTCATGGCATAGGGGGGCCCCGCGCTGGCGGCAGCGGACTGGCTGAACGGAATCGCGGTCGGGGCGAACGGCATCCCGGACGAACTCGACCCCGAACCAGCCGTTACCTGATAGGGAAGGTAAGCGCTGCCGTTGCGCAGACGCCGCTGCGTGGAGGGCGATTCATTGCCGCTGGCCGGCGCATAAATCCAATAGCTCTGATTGACGCTGCACTGCGTATAGACGATGCCTTGGGCTGACGACGCGGGCATGGACAACGATACCGAATTGCCCGACGCGCCCGGGGCCGCCACGGTGATCGCAGGCGTGCCGAAGTTCAGATTCTGCCCGATCGATATGGTGCAATAGGGCGCCACGTCCAGCATGACCTTGGTCGGCAAGGCGATGTTGGTCGCCGCCACGGCCGAAGACCCGCCGCACAGCGTCGCCGTGGCGATCACCGCCACCGACACACAAGCCCCGCGCCGGAGTTTCCGCATGCCCCGCATGTCAGTAACTCACCGTGATGACGATATTGTCTTCGTAATGCCCGGCCTGCAATGTCTGCCCCGATGCCAGGGTGGCAGCGATACCGCTGATATACTGTGGAACGGACGGCGCGGCGGTATAGCCGGACGTCGAGGAGGACGTCGGCATGACCGTATTGCTGGAACCATTCAGATAGAGTGTATAATTGAGGAAGCTGTTGGTCAGCGGGTTCCACATCCGCCGCTGTGTTCCCGAGGCATTGGTCGTCAATGCGCTCCAGACGCCAAAATTGGTACTGCTGGAACAGGTCACCGATAGAGTGGTTCCTACGGTATAGGATTGATTGGTCGGGTTCTGAGCGGGATTGAGCGTACCGAAGTTCAACGCGGACCCCATGGTCGCGCCGCAGGTAGTGCCGTAATAACCCGTGACCCGAATGGAACGGGCAGCCTGTCCAGCCTGCGCGGGAGACGCCGCCATGCCGACCGCCACGGCGATGACGGCTGCGAAGGAACAGCGCGCGCGCATCACCAGTTCACCATCGCGATGATCGTGTCGTTATATTGACCGGACGCAAGCGACGCAGTGGATTGCGATGGCGCTATATTCGCATAATAATACGCATTTCCGTAGTCACTAGAGACACCCGTGCCGGTCAGCGAAACGCCGCCGGTTGGGAACGGCGTACTCGCGTTGCGATCCGTGAATATCCCATAAGCGACATAGGAATTACCATTCGCCATTCTTCGGCGATAGCTTCCCGACCCACTGGCATTTACGCCATCCGACAGCGTCAAGGTGTAGTTGACGGACTTCGGACAGACGGCTGCAACCTGGAAATATGTCGACTTCGTATCCAGGACCGCATTGGTCTGGGTAAGCTGACCAAAATCGATCGACATGCCGGCGGCGACATCGCATGAGTTGGTCACATTGATCGTAATGGGCAACGCCAAGGTTCCCGTAGCGATCGACGTACCGGTACAGAAATTATAGCCCCACCAATAGTCACCGCTATTCCGAATCCAGTATTGCAACGGCATGCTGATGATCGTGCTGTACGTACCGGCGGCAACCGACGATTGATTGGGGATATTCAACAGAAGCTGCCAACTGGAATTGCTGCGCAGCGGCACGCCCGTGCTGGCATTCCCATTCGAATCTGCGTTGGTATTACCCAGACTCGCGTTGGACGACGCGCCTTCAGAAGCCACGGAGAACGAGCCGGAACTATAATCGGTGTACTGGAAATACAGGTCGAATTTTATCGTGCTTCCCGTAGATGATCGCGCCAAAAACATATTGCCGGATTGCTGGGGACTTCCCGTCTGCCCGGCACTCGACGTCGTTCCGTTTACGAAGCACATGGCGAATTCACGCCTGGCATATTGGGAACCCGCACCTGTACATGAGAAATAGGGGCGCATCGTCGGTGCCGACACGGTCGTGCCGGACTGATATATCGCTACGGTATTCGGTATGCTGGCCGAACACGCCGTCGCCGCCTGTGCGGGCGTGGCGATCATCAGCACCGGCAGCGACAGGGCGGCGCCCAGCACGCTCTGCCCCAGCATCCCGCCCGAAGCGGTGGTGGCGATCAGGCGGCGCAGGGTCCGGGCGGGGAACAGGTTACGCTTCATATCAATAATCCACATTCAAGCGCGCCGAGGGGCGGTTGGGCGCGGCGGTCGCGCGCGGGGCCCAGGCTTGGCCGACCCGCACGAAGTCCAGCGTCACGAAATCGTTCGTCAGGTCGTCCTGCGACGTCAGGTTGGCGAGCCACGGAATGCGCGGCGAATAGGCGATGCGCAGATCGTCGATCGGCTCGGCCTCGGGCAGGTCGACGACGCATTGCGGCTGCACCTGCAGCGTCACGCGCAACAGGCCGAAGGTCACATGCGGCGGACGCTGTTCGGGCAGGATGGGAAAGGGCACGCCCAGTTGCAGCGGCGGCGACACCGGGGGCACCCCGAACTGCACCGCCCTCGCCGGACCGGGGACCACCGCCACCGCGACCATCGCCGCTCCCATGATCGCGGCCAGCGCGCTTCGCTTCACCTGTCGCATCACTGCCCCCCCATCTTGCAGGGAACCGGACCGATCACGGGCTGGGTGGTGTCCCCTTCCCTATAGGCGAAGGCGACGCGGCAGACGCCCTTCACGCCCAGATCGATCAGACCCGCATTTTGCGGCTTGGCGTCCTCCAGATAGGCTTCGCCGCCATAGCCGACGAGGATGTCCTTGCCGCCATCGAGCTTCAGGACGTAACCCGGCTCGATCGGCTTGCCCGCGTCGTCGACGATCTTGACGACCGCCGAATGGACCTTGTGCGCCTTGAAATCGACGACCGCGCCGTTGCGCCAGCCGGTGACGACGCTCTTCTGCGTCTCGTCGACCTGCCAGCCGACCGGCACGTTGGTCGGATCAAGCGAGATGGTGGTTTCGCGCAGCGGCAGGCCGTCGGGCAGGAAGATCGTGCCGGACTTGCCCGCCTTGCCGATCTGGACGTTGTTTTCCATGACGACCGCCTCCGGTCCGGCGTTGCGCACCAGCACGAAGCTGTCGCCAACCCGGTTGACCGGTAGGACCTCTCCGCCGACCGCGATGACCGAGCCGGAGACCTGGCCGACCGCGCGGGTCTGGCCGCCCTGCTGCTGCAACCCGGCCTGGAGCCACGCCTCGCCCGAGCGATAGCCGACCATCGCGCTGCGGAAGGCGGGGCCGTTGTCGCTCTCCCGGTTGAGGACCGACCAGTTGATCGCCCCCTGTCGCCGCCCCGACGATCCCGAGGCCTGCATGTCGAAGCTGGTCTGCCCGTCGGAGCGCTGCGCGCTCGCCATGATGGTGATGCTGCCGAAGCTCTTGGTCACGCCCAGCATCATCGTCGAGCCATTGCCCGACAGGGTCTTGAAACCATTGAGCAACAGGCCGAACCCGCCGCCCAGCGAGCGCGACGCCGAGATGTTCAGCATCTCGTAATTGGTGATGTCGGAGTTCAGCCGGGTATAGCCGACCGAGATGTTGGTCTTGTGGTCGAAGGGCAGCTGGCCGCCGAAGCCGAACCGGTCGATCGAGCGCGCGCCCAGGGTCGAGGCCAGGATCTGCTCATAGACGCCGGTGCCCGACAGGTTGATCTCGGGATTGCGCACCGCGCTGACCCGGCCCAGGTCGAAATACTGGCCGAACCGCCGCTCGGTCCCGGCATAGGCGCTGAAGCCGTGGATCAGCGTGTTGATCTGCGCCACAAATTTCTGGCCGGTGCGGCCTTCATAGCTGGAGATCGCGCCCGCCAGCTCCAGCACGCCGATCCCGCCCAGCCGCTGGTTCAGGCCCGCCCCGATATTGACGAAGCTGGGGCCCAGCTCGCCATGCCCCTCGGCCGTCAGGTTGCCGCTGATGCCGTAGCGGGCCGAGGCGGTGGCGGCGAACTCGCCATAGTCGAAGCTGCGCTGGCCATAGCCATAGCGGAGCAGGCCCATCTCGGCCGAATAGTCGAAGAGGCCCTTACGGATCAGGTCGGGCGAGTAGTAATAGGCGCCCTTGACCACCTGCTCGTTGCCGTTGGCGTCGCGCGTGACCATGCGCACGTCGCCGCCCGACAGCTGTGGCAACTGGTTGAGGATGAACGGGCCCGAGGGGACCTTGCCGCTATAGACCTGGCTGTTGTTCACATAGAGTTCGACCGTCGACGGCACGGCTGAGGTTCCGCCGAACTGCGGCAGTGCGGTGGTGACGATGTCGGGGCGCTGGGCGAAGGCGCTCTGGATCTGGATGCCGCCCAGCCGGTACGCTCCCGACCAGCCGACCGACCCCGTGATGATGTCGCCCGCCGCATAGGAGCGGACCGCCCCCGCGTCGATCATGCGCCAGGTGGTGTCCAGTCGCATCACATTGGAAGACTGACCGTAATATTTCAGGCTGTTGAAGCTGCCCGTGGTGCTGAGCGTACCATAGGGCGAGAAGACGCGCCCCTCCAGCATCCCGTTGACATAGGCGCTGGCATCCCCCGATCCCGAAGCAGCGTACAGGTCATAGTTCAGCAGAAAGCCGGTGACCTGCCTGACCTGGGTCGGATCGAGCTGGGGCAAGGCGGCGACCGCGATGTCGTAGGTCGAACGCTTGGCCGGGTCGATCGTCAGCTTCAGCAGCTGGCCAGGTTCGTCATAGACATATTTCAGGCCGGGAACGGACGCCAGGTCGATATCGGCATCGTCCGGCAAGGCCGGGTCGATGATGATACGCAGCGTCCGCAGATCCTCGGCGGGCATCGTCATGATGCCCTTCTTTTTGTCGAGCCCGGCGACGGTGATGAAGCCCATGTCCTCACCGTTGAGATAGACCTCCAGGCCCGCGCGAAAGGCGTCGGCGTCCAGCTTGGCGCGCTTGGGACGGCCGATTGGGCCGGGGTCCGCCGCAGCGGCCGCCGCGGCCGCGGCCGCCGCCATGGCAGGCTGGCTCGTCGTGAGCAGCAGCCCCCCGATGACCGCGGCCACCGAAAGCCGCGCGCCCATCGGGGACGCAAGCGTCCCCGCCAGGGTCGACGCCGCCTTCACCGGCCGCGCGAGTACGGCCGTGGACAGGGATCGGGAGGACGATGTCATCGGGCCTCAACGGTCACCGTCTGCTTGACGTCGAGCGAACTGCCGACGCCCGAGACGAGCTGGTAGGTGCCTGCGGACAGGGGCGTTTCGGGGCCGGTCGAAGCCTTGGGATCGGGCTTGCCGTCCTTGCCCAGAACGGGCGCGGGCTTCAGCTTGGTCGTCGGGGCCTCGATCGTCATCGTCTGACCGGCCAGGACATAGCCGTTCAGGCCGCCGCCGAAGGACAGCTCACCCTGCGGCGCGACCAGCTTCATCCCCGCCAGCTTGGCGTGACGCTTGCCGGTGTTGGTGATCCGCAGGAAGGTCTTGCCCCCTTGCGTCCAGCAGGAATATTGCAGGTCGGCGCGAATGCCCTTCTGGGTGAAGAAGATCGGCATCGAGGAGCGCAGCACCATGCGCACGCCCTGTCCGGTCGCGCGCGGATCAATCGGCTTGGGCAGCTCGTCGATGACCAGGCGATAGGTTTCCTCGCCCGACACCGGGCGGTTGGCGATGCGCACCACACGGACCGTATAGGTGTCGCCCGCCTTGATGGTCGCGACCGGCGGGCTGACCAGGACGTCGCGCGTCTCCGTCAACTCGTCCTTGCCGTTCACCTGCGACCATCTGAAAATGCGCACCTGAAGATCGACGGATTCCGTACCCGTGTTCGTCAGGCTGATCGCGCCCGCCTTGTCGGGCTCCGAAAGGTCGAGACCGATCGGCGTCATCCGCAGGGAGGCCGCGTCGAGAGGAGTGGTCCCCAGCATCGCCAGGGCAATCAGCGCTTTGCGCCGCCACGTTTTCATGGATCGGCCCACCTTACCAGCTCATCGCAATCTGGACGGTATCGGTATAGGCACCCTCGGCCCCCACCGGCACGCCGCCGGGCACGCTGCCGTAGATTTTGATCTGCTTGCCCTGGTTCGCCGTGAACGAACCCAGCGAAACCGCCGTATTCACCGCATATTCGGCCCCGCCGACGCTGCTGCCGAGGATATAGGCGATCGTGCCGGTGCCGTTGATCTGCTTCAGATTGCGTTGCGAGCCGGTCGCATTCGCACCGCCGTTGAGCACCAGGTTGGGCGTCTGGGTGCCCGAGCAGGTAACGACCAGGCTGGTGCCTGTGTCCGAACCGGAGACAGGGGTATTGCCCGAGCCCGTGCCGGGCGCATAGCTGCCGAAGTCGATCGACGCGGCCGTACCCGATCCCGCCCCGATCCCGCCATTGCCGTTGATATCGCAACCGGACGTTACCATCAGGCTCACGTTCAACGTACCGGGGTTGGACGAGGCCGCGAACGCCGGACTGGTGGCAAGCATCGAACCGCCCATCAGGGCGGTGGCGATGATCTTCTTCATCATGATGAAGTTCCTTGAGAGAACGGGGCCTCGCCCCTTCGGGCGCGGCGGTTGGACATCTGCCCGGCCGCCGCGCCGTCACGGTCTGGTGAAATTACCAGGTCATCGAAATCTGAACGGTATCGGCGTAGGCACCCTCGGCGCCCGCCGGCACGCCACCCGGAACGCTACCGAAGACCTTAACGACGCGAGCCTGGCCCGCGGTGAAGGCGGACAGAGCGACCGGCGTGTTGACGCCATACTGCGTGCCGCCAGCGGCGCTGCCCAGCGTGTAGGCGAGCGTGCCGGTGCCGTTGACCTGCTTCAGGTTACGCTGCGTACCAACCGCATTCAGACCGCCATCGAATGACAGGCTGGGGGTCTGCGTGCCCGAGCAGGTGACGACCAGGCCGTTGCCCGTGTCGACGCCGGTGACCGTGGTCGGCGTACCGGCGCCGCCGCCGCTACCAGCCACGCCGGCGGCGTAGCTGCCGAAGTTGAGTTCTGCAGCCGCGCCCGACCCTGCACCGATGCCGCCATTACCGTTGATGTCGCAACCGGTGGTCACGTTCAGCTTGACGTTCAGCGTGCCCGGATTGGACGACGCGGCGAACGCCGGAGCGGCGGCGAGCATCGAGACACCGGCCAGGGCGGCGGTGATGGTCTTCTTCATCATAGAACATGTTCCCTTGAAAAGGCGGGGGAATTCCCCCCTTCAGACTCGGCAGTTCGAGTGTGGTGTCGGCCAGCGCCTCCCCCCAGAAAGCGTCCGGCTGCCCCCGGCGACGCTCCACCCACAAGCCGGGTCGCACGCGCCCCTGCATGTTCCTCGGCGGCTGGTGCGTCCCCCGCGCCAGCCACCGCTCCACGACCCGCGCATGCGCCCGAGACGGGGCGCCCGGCGGCCAGGCCGAAGAAAATCCTGCGATCGGTCATCGCACACCGCCCAGGGCGATCAGGCCGATGCCGACCACCGCCAGGCTCCACAAAGAGGCCGAGGTGCGCCACGAGCGGCGCGGCGCCCATTGCTCGTCCACGACCGGCAACAGGCAGGCGGGCAGCATCTCCGCCGCCGGCCCCTGCTTCACCGGATCGGGCAGGGCGCGGCCCATGGCCCAGCCCTGGAGGAACGGCGCGCCCAGCCCGATGGCCAGATCGCGCATGTCACGCGTCTCCACCCCTTCGACCACCACGTCGCGGCCGCCGCACTGAGCCACGGCGATCAGGCGCGCCAGCATGTCCGCCGCCACGCCACCCTCGCCCGCGGCCGCCCGGCGCAGATACAGCGCGTCGATCTTCACGATCGACGGATCGAGCGCCAAAATGTCCTGGAATGACGCCCGCCCCACGCCGAAATCGTCCAGCGCGATACGGCAGCCAAAGGCGCGAAGCCGGGCGACGAAGGCCGCCACCTCCTTCGCATCGGGCAGCGCGGCGGTCTCCGTGATCTCGATGACCAGGCGCGCGGCCAGGTCCGGCATCCGCTCCAGCAGGAAGAAGATGTCATTCCACCAGGGATCGATCCGCGCACTCGACGCGGAGATATTGCAGCCCAGCACGACACCGCGATCATCGCTCAGTCGCGCCAGGGTCTGGCGCACGACCCAGGCATCCAGCGAACGGACCAGACCCAGCCGCTCCAAGGCGGCGATGTCGCCGCCGACCGGCTCCAACCCGCCATCGGGCGACACGCGCCGCAGCAGCCCTTCCTGATACCGCACGCCGGACCCGGACGCCGGGACGACCGGTTGCCAGACGAGATGCAAACGCCCGGCGCGCAGCGCGTTCAGGATGCGTCCGGCCGCCTCCATATCGGCACGACAGTCGTCGCCTCCGATGGCATCGGTCGCCCGCGATCCATCCCCCGAACGACCGATGTCGGCGCTCAGCGCGATGGGAAGATGATCGGGCAGCGACTCAAGACCGAGCTCGGCGCCATCGAACGGCCGCGCCACCACCTCCAGCAGGCGCAACACCAGCGATTGCCGCGTGCGCGCATTCCCGGCCAGCGCCCGAAAGCCGACCATCAGAGAGGACGGGCCACACCAGCCGATACGGTCGACCGCCAGCACCTCGGCCGCGATCCGGCGGCAGATGCCGACCCGCAACGGATCGCGCACCTCCTGCCCCAGAATATCTCCCATTCGGTCGAGATTATGGAATTCGAGAATCACATCCGATTCGTTCGAATCCCCGGAGGAGTCGATAATGAGAGCAGCGCCGCCGCCTTCCATCATTCCGCGTCCCCCCATCGTTTAACCCCTGAGCCCCCGAACCAAGACACCGGTTCGATTCGTGTTACCGAATAGCTAGAATTGTAACGCTTTCAGGGAATTGCGGATTATGATGACGCAATGTCACACCGGACCATATCGGGCATCGGAGGAGTTTTCGATATGTCGATGATGGTTATCGGACGAAGCGGTGAAAGAAAGTATCTGACGAATGCTGAGCGATCGGCCTTCCTTCGCGAGGCATCCTTGCTGGAGCCGGACACCTTCACACTTTGTTCTGTTATATCCGCAACAGGATGCCGAATATCGGAAGCGCTATCATTGACCTCGGTGAATATCGACACGCAGGCCAAAGTGATCGTGATCGAATGCCTGAAGAAGCGGCGCAAGGGCGTCTTTCGGACCATCCCGGTGTCGTCCGACCTGATCGCGCTATTGTGTGAGGTGCATGATCTTCAGCCGCGCAAGGGGCGCAAAACAGAAGCATCTCCATTATGGCCCTTTTCGCGAATGACCGCCTATCGTCGTATTCGCAAGGCCATGGACGCGGCCGGACTGAACGGCGCGCATGCCATGCCCAAGGGGCTGCGCCATGGCTTTGGCGTCACCGCCATTCACAGCCAAGTTCCACTCAACCTCGTACAGCGCTGGCTGGGGCATGCCGACATGCGCACCACGGCTCTCTATGCCAATGCCGTAGGCCCTGAGGAGCGCTCCATCGCCCTGCGCATGTGGAGAAAAGCGCCTTCGCCGGCCCAGTTGCCGGTCGCGCGCTGATCGAAGACGGGATCAAGAGAAAGCCGGTGGCCCCACGCGACCACCGGCCGTTAACCACGACGTCTTTGCGAAGGCCGAATCTTTTTCATATAATTGTTGTCGACCGATACAATTCTAGCTATTCGGTAACATAACCGATAGCCGCAAATACTTAATAAAAAACGATTTGTTATGGTTACACAGTAAAATACTCCACATGATCCGCGTTCATTGCGAAGACCTTGGCACGACCCGTCCGGGCCATCGCGGCGACATCGGCCGCGGTCACGGATCAGCCAGCACACCGATGGCCTTGAGCTGGGTCATCAACTCGAAAGGCGATCCGGCTTCCATCTTTTTGAGCATGCGCGCGCGATGGACCTTGACCGTATTTTCCGTCTTGCCGGTTTTGTTAGCGATCTGCTTGTTGCGCCACCCCATGGCGACGAACCCGGCGATTTCGCGCTCCGCCTCGGTGAGCATTTCATAACCGGCCCGGAACGCCGAATGCCGTGCGTCCGCCCGATGCACCTGCGACACCCGCTCCATACCCGCCGCCACGGCATCAATCAGGATCTGGGCCCGCACCGGTTTGACCAGGAAATCCAGCGCGCCCGCCTTCATGGCCTCGACCGAGTCCTGGATATCGGCCACGCCGCTGATGAAGATGATGGCCAGCATCGCGTTGCCCATCACCTTCTGCTGAAGGCGCAGGCCGCTCATCCCCTTTAACCGCAGGTCGACGACCAGGACGCCACGCGGCTCTGGCACCTCCTCCAGAAAATGGGCCGCATCGGCATAGAGGGCCACGTCGTGCCCACTCAAGGCCAGCAGATCCCCCACCGCCTCGCGCATGTCATCATCGTCTTCGACCACATAGGCCGTCAGGGAAGGTTTGCCCGACACACTCTGCCTCAAACGGAAAATGGGGGATGAAAATCACAGGTGACGCCCCCCCATCACAACCGGAGCGCACCCCGGTGACTATGCTTCTTAACCATATTATTACATGACTTGTACACATAGTTAATAACATTCGGAAAAATTTACCGTTTATACAGATTTGCGCGATCAGGGCATGCGCTCAACCCAGCATGACGCGCCTGATGACCAGTCTTTCGAGGAGACGAAAGACAGCCGACCCGACACCTTAATGATTCCAACCGCCACCAGCGCCGCAAACCTTTTCATAAAAGTCAAAACCTTGGATTTTACGGAAAATATTCACATACTCCATCCATGCTATTTTGCTACACAGCCTCACCTACTAAACGGGCGACACAATCATCACTGAAATGCGATTGCATAGACTTATAATTATGCCATTTTCTGGGCCAACCACTTCACCCTGACGGATATGATGAGATTTTGGATAGTCGCGCAGTTCATATTCGTTATTGCGATGATGCTGGTTCCACGCGGCGCGATGGCCCTTTGCATCTCTGCACCGACGCCATCGCTGCGATCCTTGCAGGATGAAGTCTATCGAAACCCGAAAAGCGCCCTTGCCCAAATAGAAGCGCGCTTTACCCCCAATTCACCTTTCACGGACCGTGCATGGCTTCATGCCATCGCCGCATCGGCCTATGGACGCCTGGAACGCGCCGAGGATCAGCAGCGCGAGGTCGCGGCGGCCCGCCGCTATCCGATACCGCCGGACTCCGATTTGGAGGCGCATCTCGTCATCCAGACCAGCCAGATGGCAGGCCTCCCGGACGAACTCCAACACGCGAAAGCGTTGCTGGAGCGCACGGCGCGGCGCCACGCCACGGGTTCGCCAGCCTGGATATGCCTACGCGCCTCGCTGGGTTCCGTGAACATCCGAAGCGGCAGAATTGGAGAGGGCGGTGCGATCATCACCAACGCCTTCCAGAGCGCCACACTCCATCGGCGGGATGCCCAGCGTTTCGGTATAGCCACCGACGTCGCCTTCGCGCTGATCGTGAGCCTGGATTTCTCCACCGCCCTGGACGTGATCGACCAGGCAGATCGCTATGCGGCGGACCGCGGATTCACGATGGAACGCGAGAATCTCGCCTATTTCCGCGGCAACATCGCGATGCGACAAAGCGACTTCGAGCACGCCGTCGTCGCGTTCGAGGCGGCGCGCGATCTGGCAACCCGAACCGGGGATGAACAGGGAGTGGCCTATGCCGATCTCCAACTGTGCGAAGCACGGCTGGAACGGGGGCAGTTCGACCAAGCCCGCCGCGCCTGCACCACGACCAGACGCCTGTTCGCGCTCGTCCACCGGCTTCCCTATGGGCGACTGACCTGGCTCGAGGCACGGCTTATGATCGCGGACGGCCATCCCGCCGGGGCAATCGCCCGGCTGAATAGCCTGATCGGCGGGAAGAATCCGTCGAGCGACGAATTCATCGTCACCCAATCGCATCTCGCCCGCGCCGCCGCCTTCGAGGCGCTGGGCCGGAACGGGGAGGCGCTGCGCGACATGCGCCGCTACATGGACCGTCGGGAAAAGGCACTGGAGGGCAATCGCCTCCAGGCCATTGCCGCCATGCGCGCGCGTTTCCAGACCGATCTGCGCGAACGTGAAAAGGTCACGCTCGAACAACGCCTCGCTTTGACGAACAGCGAATTGGAACGTCGACGCCTGTGGCTATGGTCCATCGGGGTCGCGGCGATGCTCATTTCGGTGTTGCTCGGGCTCGTCATCTGTTTCGGGCGACGGCACAGCCGCACCCTGGCCGCGCATGCAGCGGCGGCGCGCGAGATGGCGCAGGCCAAGGCCGACTTCCTGTCCAATATGAGCCATGAGATCAGGGCGCCGCTGGGCAGCCTGATCCTGAATGCGCAGATGATCGCGGACAGCCCCGACATGACGGATCGCAGCCGCGCCGTGGCGCGGCGGATGGACCGGGTCGGCCAGCGCCTGATCGACCTGCTGGACGATCTGCTGCTGTTCTCCCGGATCGAAACCCGGCACGTGCCGCTGCACGATGCGCCCTTCGATCCGTGCCGCTTGTGCCTGGACATCGTCGATGGCGTACGCGACCGGGCCGCCGGTGCCGGGATCGAGGTCCATGCCGATATCGACGACAAGGTTCCCACCACAATGATGGGCGATGCGGGCAAGATCACTCAGATTCTGGCCAACCTGCTCGACAATGCGGTCCTGCATTCCCAAGGCAGAACGGTCAGGCTGCACGTCGCGCCCGCAGGACCGGACGCCCTCGCCCTGACCGTCGAAGACGACGGCATCGGCATTCCCGAAAGCGACCGGGAACGTGTCTTCCAACGCTTTCTTCAGGTCGACGGGTCGCGACACGGCCATGGCGGCTCCGGCCTTGGCCTGGCGATCAGCAAGGGCCTTTGCGAATTGATGGGGGGCAGCATCCACGTTGGCAGCGCGGCGGGTCGGGGAACTCGCATGACCGTCCGCCTTCCCTGCCGCCCCTCACCATCCGAGGCGCCGGGCCGTGAAAGCTCAGAAACCTGATGTCGGCCCAAGGTCGTTCGTTTTCCTTAGCCGCAGGGCTAGGTGACACGATTTCGAGTTCATTCGAAGGTCGTGAATACCGTTTCACGGTAGGGGCCGGTTACAGGGGCGGAAAAGGCGATGCACAAGCTCATCTAAGTAGTTCGGCCTGCACGTTTTCCTTTCATATGCGAGGTAGATATCCTTTTAACGATAATCGGGATGTCTTTCCCGTAGGATGTCGAGGAATATCTTGAGGCTCGGATTTTTGTTCGTGGCGGACCAACAGGCCTTGAATTCGACGCGGAGGGGAACGCCATCGTCATGGACTTCACGATGAACGACACCATCGCAGCGCGTGTCGCTCGCTCCTTCGAGCATCAGGACAGCGCCGCACTCTGCCCTGACGAGAGTAAGGATGCGGTCGAGTCCGGCCCTATGGAAGGTCAGGCGCATCCGTGACGCACCATATCCGTGGGTTTCGAATAGCTGGGCAATCTCCGCACCGGGACCTTGTTCAAGCAGAAACGACGCCACTCCGGTGTGGATCGGCGTGGAAAAGGGACCTCGGTAGCGGGGTGATCGGCGTCGAAAAGGGAGCCCTCATCCCGTTGGTCTAGGCTGTTCGCTTGGCGGTGTGTCAGGCGGCGAGATCGGGATGCTGGTATTGGAGAGGGTGTTGAGGATCCGGCGCGAGCCCGCGTCGGGGAAGGCCATCAAGGCGATAGCGCGGGACCTGCACCTGTCGCGCAAGGTGGTGCGCAAGGCGATCCGGGCGCCGGAAGCGGACATGGGGTATCGGCGGGAGGTACAGCCGCTGCCGAAG
>NZ_MQUI01000089.1:0-4912 GCF_001970915.1 Sphingomonas sp. Sph1(2015) | reverse complement strand
CGCGTCGACCCACAGGCCTGGCTGACCGACACTCTCAAGCGCCTTGCGGGCGGCCACCGCATCAATGCACTCGGCGACCTCATGCCATGGGCATACGCCGCCCGCGTGGTGCGTTAACAGCGCTTACGAAGAAGACGTTGGGCGAACCGGAGGTGATCGGGCCGGACAGGGTGGCGGTCTTCGACCCCGCCCCGGCGATCGCGCTGGTGACGAAGCCGCCCGCCGCGCCCGCGCCGAAGGCGACCGCCGCCCCGACCAGCGGCGCCGCCATGCCCGCCGTGCCGATGATCGCCGCGGCGCTGACCGCCACCACCGCGCCCACCACGATCCCGGCCGCGATGCCCGCAAGCAGGCCGTTGAAGGCATTGCTGTGCGCGATCTGATGTTCGACATGCGCGGCCTGCGGCCCCGACGCGGCGATACGCTGGGCGCCGAACTGCTGCGCGACCCGGAAGGCCCCCTCGTCCGCATGGACCTGTTCGGCCAGCCACGCCCCGGCCATCGCCCCCGCGATCGGCGCGGCCACCCGCCCGGCGAAGCATTTCAGCGCGGTTACCCCGCCCGACGCCTCGGCGGAATAGGCCCCCGCCGCGAAGATGCCCGCCGAGGCGACATGCCCCGTCGTCGCGATCGCCGACACGGTGCCCGCATTGCTCGACGCGGCGGTCTGCTCGCGCAGCGCGCGCAGCCTTTCGTCGGCCGTCGGTTGCTGGGCGGAGGTCGCGCTGCCCGTCACGGAATCGCGCCCGTTACGCGGAGGCGAAGGTGAAGGAGGTGATTGCCGCGACCAATGCGTTCCGGCTTTCCGCCTCCGGGCCGCCGGGGATCGACCCGGTGAAGTTCAGGATGGCATTGTCGCGGTGAAGCACCATCGCCACCACCTGATGGATCGGCTTGCCGTCGCTGCGCCAGGTCATTTCCAGGAAATGCGCCTCATGGCCATCGATCTGCCCGCCGGTGTCGGCGATCAGCTCGAACCCGGCGAGCTGGGCCGCGAAGCTCTGCCGCTGCTGGATGATATAATCCTGGAACGTCTGCCCCAACGCCAGCCGGTCGCGCGCGATGACCAGGCTCGTGCCCTGCACCCGTGCGTCCTTGGGCATCAGTACATTGATGCTCTGATCCTGCCACACCGTCGGCGCGGCTAGCGATCCTTCATCAATCCGATACGCCACGCGTTTCTTTCTCCCGCCGTCGATCGTTACGCCTATTGATAACGGCTCGAGCGGGCCGCGCCTACCCCTTGGCCTGAGGCATGCCAGGATGTTGATTTTGCAATCCTTTCGATATGGGGCCGGATACGCCCGCAAGGTGATGGAGACGATGGATCGGCTGTCCGAACTCGCAGGATTGTTGCAAAGCTGGCTCGCGCCGGGCTATCGGCTCCACGGCCATGGCCAGGCATGACGATCCTCGCCCGCAATCACGATTATATGGCCACGCTGTTCGAGCGGGACGGGCAGGCCTATCTGACCATGGTCGCCGGGGGCGTGGGACTGTATGAGGTCACTATCACCGTCCCGCCCGAGGACGTGCCGTTCTACAGGCAGGACGAGGACAAGCTGATCGCGCTGGCCCGCGACGTCGCGACCCGGACAGCCGCCTATGCGCATCGCCGGATGACCCCCTCGATCGATCCGGCCTGACGCGGCGGGCGGGCGGTGGTCGGCGAAGCTACCATATGGCCTGATCGAAAATATCCAACATCGCGTCAGAACGCGCTATGCTCGCGGCATCGGCCAACAATTCGGCACTGGAATAAGGCGCGTCTGCGATCCACTATAGGGCAGTGTTCGATCATCCGGGCCTGACAGCGGGGCCGGCGGGCGGGACATCCGGCATGATATTGGCACGGCCAGCGAGTTCTTTCCTTTGAACACTTCCCCAACCTTCCTGCGTATTCTCGTGACCGGAGGGGCCGGATTCATCGGGTCGGCGCTGGTCCGCCATCTGATCCGTGACACCGCGCATGAGATCCTCAACCTCGATGCGTTGACCTATGCCGGGACGCTGAGCGCGCTGGCGCCGGTGGCCGACGACCCGCGCTATCGCTTCGTGCGGGCGGACGTGCGCGATCCGGTCGCCGTTGCCCGTGCGATCCGCGACTTCCGCCCCCAGGTCATCACCCATCTGGCGGCGGAGAGCCATGTCGACCGCTCGATCGACGGGCCTGCCGCCTTTGTCGACACCAACGTCGTCGGCACCTTCACCCTGTTGAACGCGGCCCTTGCCTATTGGCGCGACCTGGGCGCGGGCGAGCGCGCGGCGTTCCGCTTCCATCATATCTCGACCGACGAGGTGTTCGGCTCGCTGGGCGACGCCGGGCGCTTCACCGAAGACACGCCCTATGACCCCCGCTCGCCCTACTCCGCCAGCAAGGCGGCATCCGATCATCTGGTCAGTGCCTGGGGTCACACCTATGGCCTGCCGGTGATCGTCACCAACTGCTCGAACAATTACGGCCCCTATCACTTCCCCGAAAAGATGATCCCGCTGATGATCGTCAAGGCGCTCGGCGGGGAAACCCTGCCCGTCTATGGCCGGGGCGAGAATGTGCGCGACTGGCTGTTCGTCGAGGATCATGTCCGCGCGCTCCAGGCGGTGTTCGAGCGCGGCGAGCCCGGGCGACGCTATACTATCGGAGGCGATGCCGAACGCCGGAATATCGATGTGGTGCGGACCCTCTGCGCGATTCTCGACCGTCTGTATCCGCGTGCCGATGGCGCCTCCTATGCCGCGCAGATCGGCTTCGTCGCCGATCGCCCCGGCCATGATATGCGCTATGCGATCGACGCGACGCGGATTCGCGACGAACTGGGCTGGGTGCCACAGGAAAGCTTCGAAAGCGGCTTGGAAGCGACGGTGCGCTGGTATCTCGCCAACGAGGACTGGTGGCGACCGCTGCTCGCGGAGGGGGCGGCGGATCAGCGGCGGGGCCTCGCTTCGTCGCCCGTCACTCCTCGCAGCGCGAAAGGCTGACGTGATGAAAGGCATCATCCTGGCGGGCGGCACTGGCACGCGGCTTCATCCTGCGACTTTGGTCGTCAACAAGCAGCTGCTGCCCGTCTACGACAAGCCGATGATCTATTATCCGCTGTCGACGCTGATGCTGGCGGGGATTCGCGAGATCCTGATCGTCTCCAGCCCGGATTGCCTGGCCCATTATCGCACCCTGTTCGGGGACGGCAGCGCGCTCGGCCTGGCGATCGCCTATGCCGAGCAGCCGCGCCCCGAGGGGCTGCCCCAGGCCTTTACCATCGGGCGGGACTGGCTGGCGGGAGAGGCCGCCATGCTGGTGCTGGGCGACAATATCTTTTTCGGCAACGGGCTGGGTCCGATGCTGCGCCGCGCCGTCGCGGGGGTCGAGGCAGGCGGCGGGGCGACCGTCTTTTCCTATCGGGTGGAGGATCCCCGGCGTTACGGCGTCATCGCGTTCGACGATCAGGGGCGCGCCGTTTCGATCGAGGAAAAGCCCGATCAGCCCCGCTCTCCCTATGCGATGACGGGGCTGTACCTGTTCGACGCGGCGGTGTGCGATCACGCCGCGACGCTGCCCCCCTCTCCGCGCGGCGAGTTGGAGATCACCGATCTGGCGCGGCGCTACATGGATGCGGGGATGCTCCGCGTCGAAGCGATGGGGCGCGGTTTCGCCTGGCTCGACACCGGCACGCATGACAGCCTGCTGGAGGCAGCCGAATTCGTGCGCACGATCCAGCATCGCCAGGGTATCCAGATCGCCTGTCTGGAGGAGATCGCCTATCTCCAGGGTTTCATTTCCCGCGAACAGGCCGAGTCGCGTGGCCGCGCGCTGGCCAAGACCGCCTATGGCCGTGCGATCCTGTCCGCGATCGCGGACACCCCTGCACCGCTGCCGCAAGGCGAGCGACGCAAGGGGGACCGGCGACAGGGATGAGCGATCACCCCTTGGTCAGGTACAGCGTCCGCAGCTTGGCGATCTCGCGCGGCCCCACGCCAAGTCGGTCCTTCAGATATCCCATCACCCCGCCGGGATGGCGGTCGGTCACGGCGAATACCGCGTCGATATAGCGGCGGTCGACCCCGGCGAAGGTCCGCACGGCCTCCGGCGACAGCTTCGCCCAGAAGCCGGTCGGGTGGGCGGGCATCGGGGCCATATGCCGGTTGGACAGCAGATAGTCGTCGACGATCGTCGCCCTCGGCACGCCCAGCGCGGTCAGCAGCAGCGCGGCCGCGACGCCGGTCCGGTCCTTGCCCGCCGTGCAGTGGAAGGCGAGCGGCACGTCGCCCGCCAGCAGCTCGGCGAACATGCGGCGGTACTAGCCGCGAAACTGGTCGAGCAGTTTGGGGTAGGTCGCGGTCATCGCGCCCACGACCTGTTCATGGGTCCACGTGGCGGGGTCGCCGGGCAGCCTAAGGCTGCTCATGTCGAGCGCATAATCGTCGCTCAGGATCTTCGGCTTTTGACCGGCGGGCCAGAGCGTCGGCTCGGTCGTGCGCTCACGCGTGTCGCGAAAGTCGCAGACGGTGCGGATGCCCAGCTTTTGCAGCGTGGCGTAATCGGCCGGGGTCAGATCGTGCATCTGCCCCGAGCGATAGAGCAGCCCCCATTTCACCGTCCGGCCGTCGGTGGTGCGATAGCCACCCAGATCGCGGAAATTCCGGCCGCCCTGAAGCGGAAGGACGCGGTCATGGGCAGGTGCGGCCACGGAAGCGCCAGTGGGGACAGGGGCCGAAGCCCCCCCCCTGTCTGATGGGATGGTGGTATGAAGGTGTTGCGGAAGGGAGCCCGTCCCCCCCGAGGGTCTGGAGCCCGATAGGGAGCAAGGGTCCCTTCCGCGTTGGTCACAACCCTGAACAGTTGCTTGGGACTGTGGATCCCGCACGACATGGACAGGAGCCTTTACCATGCCACAAGCCGTCATCGGCTGCGACC
>NZ_MQUI01000088.1:0-5259 GCF_001970915.1 Sphingomonas sp. Sph1(2015) | reverse complement strand
CCCCTGAAAGGGGAGGGGTGAGTTCCAATGACGTCAGTCCCTCCCCGCCATCGCCCGCGACGCGGTGCACAGGTTGCGGCTCGCATCCCACGGGACCGGCACCGCGACGCTCGCCCCCTGGGCCGCATCGCGAAAGGCGAGCAGGTGGAAACGATGGCCGATCCCGCCCAGCTCGACCCAGACCAGCCACAGGTCGCGTACATGATAAGCCCGTAGGAAGCGCACACCGGGCGGCGAGTCGGGCGATACCACATCCGATCCATTGAACGGCGCCCCCGCTTCCGCCACGGGACGGCCGACCGCCGCCAGCAGCGCGGCCCGCACCGGCTTGGGCAGGTCCGCCATCCGCTGGGTCGCAGGCCGGGCGCCGGGAATCGCGCAATTCGGCAAGGCGGGCATCGGGGAAACCTGTCCGGTATCGATCATCAGCATGGCCGCGCCCCCTTTTCGTTCGCCGAGCGTTCAGCCGCACGGTGCCAGAGGCAATAACTATCTCCGCCGCAAACCCGGTTGTTTACCACGGCCGACCCGTCGATAGAGGAAGCATGAAGCGTCTGATCGCCGCCTTCGCCGTTACGGTCCTGATCTGGGCGCAGCCGGCCGCCGCGCAGTCGATCCTGCGCGATGCGGAGACCGAATCGCTGTTCGCCGACATGTCCGCGCCGATGATCAAGGCCGCCGGGCTGTCCCCGCGCGACGTGAAGATCGTCCTCATCAACGACGATTCGATCAACGCCTTCGTCGCAGGCGGGCAGATCGTCTATGTCCATTCGGGGCTGCTCCAGGCGGCGGACAATGTGAACGAGGTGCAGGGCGTCATCGCGCACGAACTGGGCCATATCGCCGACGGCCATGTCATCCTGGGCGAACAGGCGATGAAGCCCGCGATGAAGATGCAGCTGCTGTCGATGGTGCTGGGTCTGGCGACGGTGGCGCTGGGCGGCGGTGCGGCGGGCATGGGCGTGATGGCGGCGGGACAGCAGGCGGCGATGAGCAACGTCCTCGCCTTCAGCCGCAACCAGGAATCGGCGGCCGATGCGGCGGGTGCGCGCTACCTCACCACGGCGGGCGTCACCGGCAAGGGCATGCTGAGCTTCTTCAAGAAGTTGCAGAACCAGCAATATCGCTATGGCTACACCAATATCGATCCGTTCGCGCAGACCCACCCGCTGTCGTCGGTGCGTATCCAGTCGCTGACCACCGATCTGCAGGCCTCGCCCGCCTGGAACAAGCCGATCGACGCCAAGCTGCAGGAGCGGTTCCTGCGGGTAAAGGCCAAGCTGTTCGGCTATGTCTCGCCGCCCGAGACGACGCTGAGCAAATATCCCGACAGCGACCAGTCGGTCTATGCGCACTATGCCCGCGCCTATGCCTATCACAAGGCCGCCTATCCCGACAAAGCCGAGGCGGAGGCCGCCGCGCTGATCGCCAAGGAACCCAAGGACCCCTATTTCGAGGAAATCCAGGGCCAGATCCTGCTCGAATCGGGCAAGCCGCAGGAGGCATTGGCCCCTCTTCGCGCCGCGACCATGGGGTCGGGCCAGAACGCGCTGATCGCCACCACCTTCGGCCATGCGCTGATCGCGACCGAGGACAAGCGCAACCTGCCAGAAGCGGTGAAGGTGCTGAAGGTCGCGGTCCAGCGCGACGAGGACAATCCCTTCGCCTGGGTCCAGCTGGGCACCGCCTATGAACAGATGGGCGACGAACCGCGCGCCGCGCTCGCCACCGCCGAGCGGGCGAGCATGATGGGCGACACCCGCACCGCCATCCAGAGCGCACGCTATGCGATGGCCAATCTCACCCCCAACACGTCCGAATGGATTCGGGCGCAGGATATCGCCATGACCTCTGCCGACGCCGCCGCCAGCTCCAAGAAGAAGCGCCGCTGATGGGCTTGAAGACATTGGCCGCCGTTGCGGTCCTGGGTGGACTGGTCGGTGGCGGCACCGCCATGGCGCTCGCTCCGCTGGTCGCCCCCCATGCCGCATCGGGCGACATGGTCCGCGCCTATCTGCTCGACCATCCCGAAGTCATCCCGGAGGCGATGCAGCGGTTGCAGGACCGCGAACAGGGCAAGGCGGTCGCGGCGATCGGCGGCGACCTGACCAAACCGTTCGGCAATGCCTATACCGGCAACCCCAAGGGCGATGTCACGCTGGTCGAATTCTACGACTATAATTGCGGCTATTGCCGGGCCAGCCTGCCGCTCTTGAAGCAGCTGACCCAGGCCGACCCCAAGTTGCGCATCGTCTATCGCGAGCTGCCGATCCTGGCGCCGTCGAGCAAGGCGGCGGCGCGCGCCAGCCTGCTCGCCGCATCGCAGGGCAAGTTCGCCGCCTTCCATGACGCGCTCTATGCCGGGGGGCCGGTCAGCGACGCGACCATCGCCGCCGCCGCCGCCAAGGCGGGCGTCGACATGAGCAAGATGGCCGCCTTCCAGCCCCAGGCCGATGCCGAGATCGCCCGCAATCTGGAGGCCGCCGGGCGGCTGGGCCTGACCGGCACGCCCAGCTGGATCGTCGGCAACCGCATCCTGTCGGGCGCGTTGCCGCTCGAACAATTGCAAAAGGCCGTCGCCGAAGCGCGAAACCGTTGATAAGGCGGCGGTCTTCCAACGGGGGACTGCCGTATGACCGACCCGATCCTGTCCATCGAGGGCGTGACCAAGACCTATAAGGGCGGCTTCACCGCCCTACAGCCGGTCGATCTGAGCATCCGCCGCGGGGAGATTTTCGCGCTGCTGGGGCCGAACGGCGCAGGCAAGACGACGCTGATCTCGATCGTCTGCGGCATCGTCACGCCCTCGGCCGGAAGCATCCGGGTCGACGGGCATGACGCGCTGCGCGACTATAAGACCGCGCGCCGCAAGATTGGGCTGGTGCCGCAGGAATTGTCGGTCGATATGTTCGAGCGGGTCATCGACACGGTGAATTTCAGCCGGGGCCTGTTCGGTCGCGCGCCCAACCCGGCCTATGTCGAACAGGTGCTGCGCGACCTGTCGCTGTGGGACAAGCGCCATTCAAAACTCATGGAGCTGTCGGGCGGGATGAAGCGCCGCGTGCTGATCGCCAAGGCGCTGTCCCACGAACCCGACCTCCTGTTCCTCGACGAACCCACGGCGGGCGTCGACGTGGAACTGCGCCGCGACATGTGGAAGCTGGTCCACCGGCTTCGCGAGCGCGGCGTCACCATCATCCTGACGACCCATTATATCGAGGAGGCCGAGGAAATGGCCGACCGGGTGGGCGTGATCGCCAAGGGCAAGCTCCTGCTGGTCGAGGAAAAGGCCGAGATGATGAAGAAGCTCGGCAAGCGCGAAATGGTGCTGACCCTCGCCGAGCCGATGGCGGCGATCCCGCCCGACCTCGCCGAATGGCAGCTGTCGCTGGAGGATGAGGGCAGGCGCCTGCGCTACATCTTCGACGCGCGCGCCGAGCGGACCGGCATCCCCTCGCTGCTGCGCCAGCTGGGCGACATGGATATCGGCTTCGTCGATCTGGAAACCTATAAATCCTCGCTGGAGGATATCTTCGTCGATCTGGTCGAGGGAACACGCGCATGAACCTGCATGGCATCTGGTCGATCTATCGCTTCGAAATGGCGCGGTTCCGGCGGACGGTGTGGACCAGCCTGATGGTGCCGGTCATCACCACGACGCTCTATTTCGTGGTGTTCGGCACCGCGATCGGATCGGCGATGAACCAGGTCTCGGGCGTGCCTTACGGCGCGTTCATCGTGCCGGGCCTCATGCTGCTGTCGATCTTTTCGGAAAGCATCCTGAACGCGAGCCTGGGCATCTACATGCCCAAATTCACCGGCACCATGTACGAGATATTGTCAGCGCCGCTGTCGCCGATCGAGACCGTCATCGGCTATGTCGGGGCGGCCGCCAGCAAGTCGATGGTGATCGGCCTCGTCATCCTGGCCACCGCCTATCTGTTCGTCGACCTGTCGATCCTGCACCCGGTCGCGATGATCTTCTACCTGTTGCTGGTCGCGGTGACCTTCTCGCTGTTCGGCTTCGCTATCGGCATCTGGGCGCGTGGGTTCGAGCAATTGCAGGTGATCCCGCTGCTGATCGTCACGCCGCTGACCTTTCTGGGCGGCGCCTTCTACTCGGTGACGATCCTGCCCGAGCCGTGGCGGACGGTGACGCTGTTCAACCCGGTCGTGTATCTGATCAACGGCTTTCGCTGGACCTTTTTCGGCACGTCGGACGTGACGCCGGGGGTCAGCCTGGGCGTGACCGCGCTGTTCCTGCTGGCCTGCCTGGCGTGGATCGGCTGGATCTTCCGCACCGGCTGGCGGCTGAAGAATTGAGCAATCCTCCCCGGCACGGGGAGGTGGCATCGCGCAGCGATGACGGAGGGGGGCTTGCCGCATAGTACACCCATTGCGGCACGCCCCCTCCACCAGCCTATGGCTGGTCCCCCTCCCCGTGCCGGGGAGGATTTTCGCGCCACACCCCACCCAGCACCGGCGTCACCACCAGCCCGTTCAGGTCCACCAGCACATGGACCAGCATCACCATCCACAGGCTGCCGGTCATCAGGTACAGCCCGGTCATCACCGCCCCCAGCGCGGTGGTGGCCAGCACCCCGACCCAGCCCTGATAACGGTGCATCGCCCCGAACAGCACCAGCGACGCGACAAAGCCGATCCCCGCCTGCCCCGTCACCAGCGCGACCAGCAGCGGCAGATAGAGACGGAAGAACGCCTCCTCCGTCACCCCCGCCATGATGCTGAGCGCAGCGGCATATTTCACCTCGCGCCGATCGCGCGGCAGCAGCGCGGAGACATTGCCCAGCGGCTTGCGCTTGCGCACGCGCGCCAGCACCGCGCCGACAGCCAGCCCGCCGATCGCCCCTCCGACCAGCATCCCCTGCATCGCCTCGCCGCTGTCGAAGATCGGCGGCATGGCGGCGGCGATAGTGGCGAATTCGCCCGGCATCACGGCCAGCGCATCGATCCGGCCAAGCAGGACCAGCCCGACCAGCACCGGCAACAGAAACGCCAATGCCGACCGCGCCAACCATAGCCGGAACCGCATCCGCCGCGAATGGCCGTCATTCAGCGCGCTGAACCGCCGATACTCGCCCAGATCGCCCTTCTGGAACCACCAGATCCCCGCCAGCGCGGCGATGAGGAGAAGGGCGGCGGCGAGAGCAGGAGGCAGCGGGATCACGCCCCCCTCCCCTTCAGGGGAGGGGATGGGGGTGGGGCGCTTCGGCAAGCACCGCGTGCGAGGCGAGGCCC
>NZ_MQUI01000087.1:0-5424 GCF_001970915.1 Sphingomonas sp. Sph1(2015) | reverse complement strand
AGGCGAGAGTTGAAAGCGATCAGCATTGCACGGTTTTAGCCCCTCCCCGGAAGGGGAGGGGCTAAAACCGTGCAATGCTGATCGCTTTCAACTCTCGCCTGAACGGGGATTGGTAAACAGGGCCTGCTCCTTCGCTCCGTTCCGCCTGAGCGAAGTCGAAGGCCAAAGGAATCCCAAACCGCAACGACGAAAACCCGCCGCTCCGGGGAGCGGCGGGCTTCAACCCGTCAACCGACGCGTCGCTGATTAAGCGGCGGCGGCTTCGGTCTTGGCGGCGGCCAGCTTCTTCACGACGTCGCGCTTCAGGCGACGCACGCGCAGCGAAAGCTGATCGTCCGAGGTCTTGACCAGCCAGTTGTCCAGGCCGCCATTATGCTCGACCGAGCGCAGGCCGTGGGTCGAAACGCGAAGACGGACGCTCTTTTCGAGCGAGTCCGAAATCAGCGTGACGTTCTGCAGGTTCGGCAGGAACGTACGCTTGGTCTTGTTGTTGGCGTGGGAAACGTTGTTACCCACCTGCCGGCCCTTGCCGGTCAGCTCGCAAATGCGCGACATGATCGTTATCCTGGTTTCAGGCAGTGCCCGGAAAGGCCGCGCCGATACCCCGTCCGGGGGGTGGCGTCAACCGATTCCCCGCAATCGCCCCTGCAATTCGCGACGATCAAGCGTGCCAATCGCCGTTGCAACTGCGCCTCGTCGGCTGCGTTGTTACGGCAACGAACCTTTGGGAGCCAGGATCATGCGCGCTTTTCTCGTCCTGTTGGGCATTATCCTCCTGCTGGCCGCCGGTGCCATGGCGATGGGCTGGATCAGCATCGACCAGACCCGCCCGGCGGTCGTCCAGGCCCCGACCTTCCGCGCCGAAGGGCCAAAGGTGTCGGTCGGCACGACCCAGAAGACGGTCGAAGTACCGACGGTCAGCGTCCAGAAGCCCGCCGACAACGCCCAGACCAACGGCCAGTAACCCGGTCACGGTAATCCTGTCGCGGCACGCACCCTTGCCCGGATGGCGGGCGCGGGGCAGGGAGGGGCGATGTTCCCGCTCCCCGCTCCGATGCGCGCCGCACTCGATGCCGCTGCCCAGGCGGGGCTGGCGGGCGAGGTGCCGGTGGGTGCGGTGGTGGTGCGGGACGGTACGATCATCGCGACCGGCGCGAACGCGCCCCGTCGCCTGCACGACCCCACGGCCCATGCCGAAATCCAGGCGATTCGTGCCGCCGCCTTGGTGCTGGGCCGGGACCGGCTGGAGGATTGCGACCTCTGGGTCACGCTGGAGCCGTGCGCCATGTGCGCGGGGGCCATCGCGCATGCCCGAATCGCGCGGCTCTATTATGCCGCCAGCGACCCCAAGGGTGGCGCGGTCGAACATGGCCCGCGATTCTTCGGCCAGTCGACCTGTCACCATCGGCCGGAAATCTACGCGGGGATGGGCGAAGCGGAGGCGGCCAGCCTGCTGCGCGATTTTTTCAGCGCGCGGCGGTAAGGGTGTTCGAGAACTATCGACGGTCGATAGCTCTTTTCTTCCCTCGCCCCTCATCGAGGGGAGAGGGGCGCGCAGACTTGGTCTTTGCGAAAGCAAAGGCTTAGAGTTGAAAGCGATCAGCATTGCACGGTTTTAGCCCCTCCCCTTCAGGGGAGGGGTTGGGGTGGGGCATCGCCATGGGCGTTTCGCTTGCGGAAGCGCCCCACCCCCGGCCCCTCCCCTGAAGGGGAGGGGTGGGCAGAGTTGATCGTTTTCGATTCTAGTCGGAGCTGGGTGAGGGGTGCTGCGCTCGCTTAGGCGAGCGCGCGAGCCAATGGCTCGCTCAACACCTCACCCAAGCTGCGCTAGCCAGCGGAGCTGGCAAGCTTCGCTAACCCTCTCCCCTGTCCAGGGGAGAGGGAAGGAAGGACCAGTGGGATGTCGATCCGCCATTCAGTCCGTTCTCGAACGTGGAAAAGGCCCGGACGGCATCCCGCCCGAGCCTCTTTCCAAAACCGCGAATTGCGCAACGATCAGCGCAGGTCACCCTCGCGGATCGGCACGATCTTGATCTCGACGCGGCGATTGGCGGCGCGGCCTTCCTCGGTGTCGTTCGAGGCGATGGGCTGCGACTTGCCGAAGCCGCGCGTGCCGATGCGGGCGGGCTGCACCCCGCGCGACGCCAGATAGTCGGCGACCGACACCGCGCGCTGTTCGGACAGGCGCTGGTTATACGCGTCGCTGCCGGTCGAATCGGTATGGCCATACACGTCGATATAGGTCTGCTTATACTGCGACAGGATGTCGGCGACCTGATCCAGCGTCTGGCGGAACTGCGGCTGCACCTGCGATGAGTTGTACGCGAAGGTGATGCCCGAGGGCAGGTTCAGCAGCAGGTCGTCGCCCTGGCGGACCACCTGCACGTCGGTGCCCGCGGTGCGGGCACGCAGGTCGCGCTCCTGCTTGTCCATATAGGCACCGATGCCGGCACCCGCGAGGCCGCCGATACCGGCACCCAGGATCTTCTCGGTCCGGTCACGACGACCGCCGACCAGATCGCCCAGCAGATAGCCGCCGACCGCGCCGCCGATGCCGCCGATCGCGGCCTTGGACAGGCGCTGCTGGCCTGTTTCCGGATCGGTGGTGCAGGCCGAGGTGGCGACCAGCGCGGACAGCGCGGCGGCGGCGAGGAACTTGGCGGACGTCTTCATGCGGATGACCCTTGTTAAGTTGTCGCGTCTCACACCCCGAAACGCGAACCCGATCGCGCTTGTTCCGCAAGCGATCTGAACGGAACATGACGACGGGAGTTGTCGAAGACCCTTCCGGCCCGCTATGAGCACCGCATAACGATGGCAACGCTGCCCCCCTTTCCGTGGATCGACGTCCTCATCATTCTCGCGCTCGTCGCGTTGAATGGCGCATTCGCGATGAGCGAGCTGGCGATCGTGTCGTCCAGGCGTGCCCGCCTGGAGGCGATGGCGCGCAGCGGGCGGAAGGGCGCGCAGGCCGCACTGACGCTCGCCGCCGATCCGGGCAAGTTCCTGTCGACCGTGCAGATCGGCATCACCCTGACCGGCATCATCGCGGGCGCCTATTCGGGCGCGAGCCTGGGCACGCCGACCGCCGCCCGGCTGGAGGCGCTGGGCGTCGCGCCCGCCACCGCTGCGACATTGGGCTTCGCGCTGGTCATCGGCCTGACCACCTATGCCTCACTGATCCTGGGCGAACTGGTCCCCAAGCAGTTCGCGCTGCGCAAGCCCGAGCCGATCGCGGCCTTCGTCGCTGTCCCCATGCGATGGCTGGCGGTCGGCACCGCACCGATCGTGTGGGTGCTCGATTCGACCAGCGGGGTGATCTTCAAGCTGCTGGGCCTGAACCGCGACAATGAGGATCAGGTCACGGCCGAGGAACTGCACCTGATCGTCGCCGAGGCGTCCAAGTCCGGCGTGATCGAGGAGCATGAGCGCTCGATCATCTCGGGCGTGGTGCGGCTGGCCGACCGGCCGGTGCGCGAGGTGATGACGCCGCGCACCGAGATCGACTGGCTGGACTGCACGCTGGACGATGCCGCGATCCGTGCCAAGCTGCTGGAAAGCCCGCGCACGCGCCTGCCGGTGGGGGAGGGCTCGATCGACGCGGTGGTCGGCGTGGTGCAGGCGCGCGACATCGCCATGGCGCTGTTCCGGGGCGAGCCGCTCGACCTGAAACATCTGATGCGCAAGGCTCCCGTCGTGATCGACCGGATCGACGCGATGGACGTGCTGCTGGCGCTGCGCCAGGCCGAGGTGCCGATGGCGCTGATCCATGACGAGTACGGCCATTTCGAGGGGATCGTGACCCCGTCCGACCTGCTGGCCGCGATCGCTGGCGAATTCGCCTCCGACGCCGATCCGGGCGAAGCGCCCTCGGTGGTCGAGCGCGACGACGGATCGCTGCTGGTCGCCGGCACGATGGCGGCCGACGCGCTGGCCGACCGGCTGGGCATCGACCTGCCCGACGACCGCGATTACGCCACCGTGGCGGGCTTGGCGCTGGCGGTGTTCCGTCATTTGCCGGGCGAGGGCGAGAGCTTCGTCGAACAGGGCTGGCGCTTCGAGGTGGTGGACCTCGACGGGCGGCGGATCGACAAGCTGCTGGTCAGCGAGGCGTAAGGCGCGAGACCGATTCCGACCAGCTGTTCCGGCGGTCGATGAAGGGCCTGTAGGGAGCGCATGAAGCGTCGTTTTCTTGCTGCATGGGGTGTCGGTGCGGTCCTGGCGTCGATCTATTTGGCGAACGCCTCCGGGATCGCCAATCCGCCCACGGGGCGACCCATCGTCGTTGCGCAGCGAGGCGTTCATCAGCTTTTCGACGAGAACTCCGATGATCCCAATGCCTGCAAGGCGAGGCATATCCAGCCGCCGCATCACCGGCTTATCGAAAATACGCTGCCTTCCATCCGCGCCGCCATCGATGCGGGCGCGGATATCATCGAGGTGGATGTACGCGAGACGGCGGACGGCGAATTCATCCTGTTCCATGATATCGGGCTGGAGTGTCGCACGGACGGAGCGGGGCTCGTCGGCCGGACACCTTTCGATCGGATGAAGGCGTTGGATGTTGGCTATGGCTATACGGCGGACGGCGGGAAAACCTATCCGCTTCGGGGTGCCGGTCGGGGACTGATGACGACCCTGGACGAAGCGCTGCGGACGTTCCCGACGCAGCGTTTTCTGGTGCAGATGAAGGACGGTCGGTCGGCCGGGCCGAACCTGGTATCCTACATCGACAAGCGGAATCCTGATGCGTGGAGCCGCATCGCCTTGTTCGCGGACACCCCGGCCACGATGGCGGCGAAGGCGCTGCGTCCCGACATTCCCGTGATTCATGATCGACGGGCGGCGAAATGCACCCTGACATATGCCGCGCTCGGATGGACCGGCTATATCCCGCAGGCGTGCCGCGACGGCACGATCATCGTTGCGATGAATGCCCGTGCGCTGGCCTGGGGCTGGCCCAGCCGGTTTCTCGGGCGCATGGCGAAGGCACACGTCGACGTGATGCTGATCGGGTCGGTCTTCGGGCTGGGCGCGAACGATTTCACCCGGCTGGACCGTGTCGAGGACCTCGGGCGCGTGCCGGCTGGCTTCGATGGCCTGATCTGGACCGACCGGGTCGAGACGATCGGGCTGGCGGTTCGCAAGCGATGGCCCCTGGGCCGGGACACCATGCCGGCCCGATACGCATCCTCAACCCTTTAGGCGGCGTCTGCATTTAGCGTAACCAGATCATGGCGCATGCGAGGTGGACGAAGCCCATGAAGGCGAAGATGGTCTTCTCACAGCGCAGGGCAATGCGCCGGAAGCGTTTGAGCTTGTTGAAGAAGCACTCGACCTGATGGCGCTCTTTGTAGAGCCGCCAGTCGATGGCGGGCTTGCCGGTCCGGCTGGGATTGGCCTTGATATGCGCGGTGGCACCGA
>NZ_MQUI01000086.1:0-5499 GCF_001970915.1 Sphingomonas sp. Sph1(2015) | reverse complement strand
GGGCGTGTCGCTTGCGGAAGCGCCCCACCCCCGGCCCCTCCCCTGAAGGGGAGGGGTGAGCAGAGTTGATCGTTTTCAACTCTAACCACCATCGGCCTGAACAATGACGGCACGACGTCGAGCAATGCACGTCGTTTCACAGCCATATCCAGCGCCATTCCCGATGGCTTCACGCTCGATCGTCGCGGATGAAGCCGGAGCAGTTCGGCACGGGGGATCGAGGCGTTCGACGAAACCGCCCGGCCTATCACGACTGTCCCGACGCCGTATCCGGGTGGCAATTGCGCTTTCGGTGACGGTTTCACGACGGCTGTTCGTCACCGGCGGGGACGCATTGTGGATACCGCCGCGTCGTGGATCATGGCGGCGTGGGCATGGCGGTGTCGGATCGCCACGCATCGGTTCCCGCATCCCCGTCCTCCCGAGCATCAGAAGCGCGCACGTAAGGAACCCATGATGGTGCGGGGCGCGCCGGGATAGTTTTCCAGGCGCTGCACGGCGGATTCGATGAAATAGCGATCGGTGAGGTTGCGGCCGGTCACCGAAAACTCCACCCCGGAATTCGGGATCAGGTAGCTGATCGTCGCATCATAGATGGTGTAGCCATCGACGAAGAAGCTGTTGTTCAGATCGCCGCTCCGCCGCCCGACACGGGTCAGCCCCGCCGCCACCGTCAGTCCTTCGACCGGACCGCCCAGGATATAGCTGCTCCACAATCGCCCCGACCAGCGCGGAACGTTGGTCAGGCGATTGCCGATCGCGAAGGTTTCGTCCCGGCTGATCATCGCGTCGAGGTGACTGCCGCTGACGATCACCTGCCAGCGCCGCGTCGGATGACCGGTGATATCCAGCTCGGCGCCGCGGACGTGCTGCTCGCCGGTTTGAAGCGAGAAGCCGGGATTGTCGGGGTCGGCGGTCGCGACGTTGCGTTTGCGGATGTCGAACACGCTGGCGGTGGCCATCAGGCGCCCATCGGCCGGATCGGCCTTCACACCGGCCTCCCACTGGCGGCCACGCTCGGGATCGAGATACCTGCGATCGGCGCGCCGGCCGGTCTGGGGCTGGAAGCTCTGCCCGAAACCGCCGAAGAACGAGAGAGCGGCGATCGGCTGCACCACGATGCCGGTGCGGAACGTCGTCGCGCCGCTGTCGCGGTCGACCCGCATGTTGGAAAACCGGTCGGTCTGGCGATCGCGCACCTCGTCATGGCGGACGCTGCCCAGCAGCTTGAGCCATGACGTGACCGTCACCTGATCCTGCAGATAGACTCCGTACAGGGTCGATCGACGCAGGAAGCTGGCATTGGGCGAGAGGCGCGGCACGGGAGCGGTATAGGCAGGTGCGAGAATGTCGATTGCCGCGATGTTGGCCCGGTCGGCGACGAAATCGAGCGTGGCGCGGCTGTAGTTTACGCCCGCCAGCACCCTGTGATCGATCATGCCTGTCGAAAAGCGTGCCAATGCCTCGCCGCGCATGTCGGCGGATTTCAGCCGTTCGACCCGCCGTGTCGCCCGCCGCGTCAGGGTGCGGCCGTCCCGGCCCAGTGCTCGGTTGTCGATCGCATCATCGTCGTCGACGGTCGCATCGACGTGCCGCGCGTTCAGGCGCAGCGTAAGCCAGTCGGCCGCCTCATGCCCGATATCCAGCGACGCTCGCGAACGATGGGCCGCTGTCCGCGACCAGGGTTCGGCAAGAAAACGGTCCCTCGGCAGGGTGATGCGATTGTCGGCCCCGACGACCAGGCCACGTTCGAAAGGGCCGCGCTGGCTGGCGTGATCCAAGTCGAGCCTGACAACGGTCGCCGCGCCCGGCGTCCAGCGGGCGGAGACCGCGGCGAACTGGCGGGTGGAATCGACCGTTTCGCCACCACGGAACCCGTCGAGCCGCTGCGCCGCGCCGGTGAGGCGCACGGCAACCCTGTCGGTGACGGCGCCGCTGGCCGTGGCGGAGGCTCGGGCGAAGCCGAAGCTGCCGCCCTGCAACTCGATTTCGGCGGTGGGGCTATGGCTGGGCTGGCGGGTCGATATGTTGATGACGCCACCAGGATCGCCCTGGCCGTACATCACCGACGCCGGGCCTTTCAGCACCTCGACCGATTGTACGTTGGCCAAGTCGAGAAACACCTCTGACCGGTCCGACACACGGTTCAGCAGCACGCCGTCTATCGCGTAACGGGGCGTGGCGAATCCACGGATCTGGAAGATTTCGCCACGATTGCCCGCGATGCTCGCCGGCTGCACACTCGACACGTTGCTCAGCACGTCGCTGAGGCGGATGCTGTTCTGATCCTCGATCACGCTGCGCGGCACGATCTGGATCGATTGCGGTATGTCCTTCATGGGCGTGGCGGTGCGCGTCGCCGTATCCGTCTCGTCATCGACCTCGGCCAGCCGCTCTCCCGTGATGACGATCTCGCGCTGGCCCTGTTCGGGATCACCCGCCTCCGCCGCGATGGGCGAGGAAATGAGCAGGCACGGCGAAGCCATGCCGGAAAGCCAGCGGATCATGAAGGACTCCGTTCAGAAGCAGGTGACGAAATGATATTGCGAACTGTTAGCTAAACAAAGCCGGACATTCAATCTTCGAAAGGCTCTGAAGGCCGGTTTGTCTGGCCATCCTCCCGTACCGGAGCGACGGGTTTGCCTCCGTCACGGCAAAATACGGTGTGTTCAAAGCATCATGGGCAAGGCCCATCCGGGCCGGCAGGCCTTTCTCCATGCGCGATGCTGCGATGGTAATCAGGGTGCAGCACGGCATCGCGCTGGGCATTGGAGACGCGCTCTGGTGGTCCTTGGGGGCATACCCCATCCCTGTGCCGGCCCCGGTCTGCCTTCTGCCGCTCACCGGCTATGGGCCGTGCGCTGCGACGGACCGCAGGCGTTCCGTGACGCACCGGGCCGCCGTTGCGGGACCGGACCATGTGCCAGTGTGAAGGTCGAGAATCGCGGTGTCGGGGAACGCTCGGCTGCGTGTCATGCCGATAAACCCGTCGCCAGGTCTGGCAGGCGAATGACGCAAATTAAGGTGTCGTGGGACCATTCCACCCCATCGAACCCAGCCGCGCTGTTTGTTGACCGTCCTGTCAAACCGCTGTTTTACGCAAGTTTTTGACGGTTGAGTGATGGTGCCCCACAGGAGACAAAACTGGGCACTCAGATCATTGGAAAATTTCGATCAGTCGCCGGTGATAGAGATGGACGAGGCCATGATCACGCTGTTTTAAAACTCCAGCCGGCGCTTAGTCCCTCGCGTCGCGCAACGCTTCCAACTCGGCCAGTTTGACGGGATCGTCAACTGCCAGTGCCTCTTCAAGATACAAGCTGTGGGCGATGTTGCGCACCACCTCCTGCGCTTCGCCACTGTATCCCTCCGCTATAATCGGAAACGCATCCACCAGCTCGCGAAGAAATCCTTTGTCCATCTCCTCGAGATGATCGGCGAGAGATTCAGTCATCTTCACGGCAGTGCCCAGATTGAGTTCCTCCTCGTCAGTCAACGTCAGGAACACGTAATACTCCGCGATCAAGCTCGCAACCTGCATAGCAATCATGGTTTGACTACCTTCACGCGGATATTGGTGACTTTCATCTTCTTGAACAGCTTCAGTGCCTTGGATTTTTGAGTAGGAGTAGGGACCTCCCATGTACCGATCAGGCGATGTTCTGCCAGCACCTCCGATTGTCGCAAGAGCTGGGCTCGGGCGTGGGGAGCATCGACCACCTTCCATTTCCGGTCGATCACGTAATCGCCCTGAATGCCGTCGAACTTGACTGGCCGCTTCGAACCGTCCGCCATAGTTCGCATCAACGTCGGCGCCCGACCGGGCTGGGCACCCGTCGCAGCGTCGTTGTAAGCCTTCCAGGGCTTTTGCGACTTGGTCGTCTCCGTTACCCAACCGATCTGCGGCGGATCATAGGTCGTGCGCGGCCTCGCCATGCGAAGTCGGCGCAATGCGGCCGCCTTCGAGAGTGCCGCCCCCGGCGCCGCTGCCAGTGCAACGTTCCCGGCAACTGTCCCCGTGACACGACCGATATCCCGCGCCGACGCGTTGGCGACGGCGCTTGCCGCACGCGAAGCCTGGATACGGGCGGGCGTATCCTCGGCAGCGATCGCAGCATCGATCATACCCGCGATACCGCGACCGGCGTTGCGAACGGTGGTCACCGGATTCGTCGTCAGCGCAGCGCGGACTCCTGCCACCGTTTCTGTCGCAACGTCGTAAAGTCCTTCGCCTATGCCACCGACGAATTCGGTGACAGGGTTCGGCTGGTTGCCGGGCCGCGATTCCTCAACGGGCTTGGGTTTTACTTTGGGCGACGCACGCCTCACCGGCCGCTGGCCATCCCCCGCCGCCGTTTCAGCACGTGACGTTCCCGCCTTTGGCAATGTCGAAGTCCTCGACTTGCTACGATCCCATAAAACAGGGGCGCCATCGGAACTGGTCGGAGCCCGGCGTTTCTCACTGCTAACCGCGTCGGTCCCGCTCGCATTATAATGGCGTCCCGCGCCAGCAAAGGTGAACCGGCCGTCCTCTGGATCGTGCCACGGATTGAATTTGAGTTCGAGACCGTCAGGACTGAGCGCGGGCGGCAGCTTGCCGGTTCGCAGCCACCATGAAAAAGCGCTCGACCGCTTACCGTTGGAGGTTTCGATCATACTGCCCCCTTGCCATTGCAGGAAGAACATATAAGGAACATCTTGCAAAAAGTCAAGCCTGGGACGCGACAGCCCCGCGCGCTGGTGCCGGCCTTTGTCTTCTATGAGGTAGGATGTCACGAGGATGGTGCCCCACAGAGCTCGAAGGAGAGCACTCAGATCGTTGGGAAATTTCCCTGCCACGGCTTTAGAGGGTGGCAGCCTAACTCACAACCCAACGCCTCCGGCAGACCCGGCCCGGTTCATCGCCGTCCATCGCCTTATCAAAGGCAATCAGGCACGCTGGTATGAGCCTCTTGGCTTCTTTCCGATCTTTCGTGCCCAGCGACCGGACCCACTCTGACGTGACCCCAGTCTTTCAACCAGCGGCAACCAGAGACCGACCGGTGTTGTCGCGCATGAGCGCAGGTGAAGCAACGGGCGGGGTTAACCCCGCCCGTTGCTGTTCGAGCCCGGCAGCGAATGCGGCCGGGGTAGCGTAGCCGAGCGACGAGTGCGGCCGCTCGGTGTTGTAGTCGTCGACCCAGCGGGCCAGGATCGAGCGGGCTTGGCCAATGGTGAAGAACAGCGTCTCGTTGAGCAGCTCGTCGCGCATGCGACCGTTGAAGCTCTCTACGAACCCGTTCTGCGTCGGTTTGCCTGGCGCGATGTAATGCCACTCGATGCTGGCATCGGCGGACCAGGCGAGCACCGCATTGGAGGTCAGTTCGGTCCCGTAGCACATTGGGAAGCGCTGGTTCGGGGGCCGCTATGGCCCTGATGAAGGCAAGGCCGCGAAGCGGCCGCAGGCTTCATCAGGGCAAGCCATGGTCGGTCAGCAGGTATCTAAAGTGAGGTTGTCGA
>NZ_MQUI01000085.1:0-5522 GCF_001970915.1 Sphingomonas sp. Sph1(2015) | reverse complement strand
CTTCTCCCCTCCCGCAGGCGGGAGGGGTTGGGGGAGGGGAAAGCCACAAGCGACACAGCCCGCGGAGAGAACCCTCCCCCCATCCCCGTCCCGCCTGCGGGAGAGGGAACGCCGAGCCGCCAGCGGTGGAAGGTCTCGGCCATCCCCCTTCCGTAATCATTTCGGCAGCGCAGCGGAACGGGAGCGGCGGGGATGGGTTCACTTGGCATGTCCGCATCCGCTATGCTTTCGCCCATGCTGGTCGACCTCGCCCCGCCCCCGCCCCGCCTGTCCGCGACGGACAGCCTGTTCCTCGATTTCGACGGTACGCTGGTCGACCTCGCCGACAATCCCGAAGCTGTGCATGTCGGCGTCGCGCTTTCCGACCGGCTGGACGCGCTCGCCGCGCATATGCCCGGCCGCCTTGCCATCGTCAGCGGCCGTTCGATCGCGCAGCTCGACGCGCTGTTCGGCCCGCAGGCGCAGCATTTCACGCTGGCGGGCAGCCATGGGGCGGAGCGCCGCTCGCCCGAGGACGGCCATGTCCAGCCCGACAAGCCCGACCATCTCGCCACCGCGACGGATGAGATGCGCACGGTGGCCGAGGCCCATGACCTGTATTTCGAAACCAAGAGCTTTGGTGCGGGCCTCCATTACCGTCGCAAGCCCGAGGCCGAACCGCTGGCGCTGCGCGAAGCCACCGCCATCGCCGAGCGGCATGGCCTGACCCTGCAACCTGGCAAGATGATGGTCGAGATCCGCCTGCCCGGCGACAAGGGCCAGGCGATCGAGATGCTGATGCAGGCGCCCGCCATGCGGGGCACCGTCCCGATCTTTTTCGGCGACGATGTGACCGACGAGGACGGCTTCGTCGCCGCCGCCGCACTGGGTGGCGCGGGGGTGCTGGTCGGTCCGATGCGCGAAACCGCCGCCCGTTACCGCCTGCCCGATGTCGCCGCCGTCCATGAATGGCTCGCCCAAGCGCTGGAGAATGCCGAATAATGCAACAGGACATGAACCTCTGGCCGATCGGCAATTGCCAGGTTTCCGCGCTGGTCGATTCGCAGGGCCGCTTCGTCTGGGGCTGTGTGCCGCGCGTCGATGGCGACCCGGCCTTTTGCGCGCTGCTGGGCGATGGCGAGCCGGAGACGGGCTATTGGTCGATCGACCTGGAGGACCGGGTCTCGACCACCCAAGGTTACCTTCGCAACACGCCGATCCTAGTCACGACGCACATGGACGACCGGGGCAACGGCATAGAGATCACCGATTTCTGCCCGCGTTTCGCGCGCGAAGGCCGCGTCTATCGGCCGACCAGCTATGTGCGGATCGTGCGCCCGATCGGCTCCCCACGCATCCGCATCGCCCTTCGCGTCGCGACCGACTGGGGCACGCCCACCGAGCGGACCCAGGGGTCCAACCATATCCGCTATCTGATGACGCAGCAGACGCTGCGCCTGTCGACCGACGCGCCGGTCGGCCATATCGCCGCCGAACAGTGGTTCCGTCTGGAACGTCCGATCCATATGTTCCTCGGCCCCGACGAAAGCTTTGCCGGTGTGCTGAGCGAGGCATGCCGCGCCATGCTGGAACGCACCACGCATGAATGGCATCACTGGGTGCGCGGCTTGGCGACGCCGGTCGAGTGGCAGGCGGTCGTCATCCGCGCCGCCATTACCCTGAAACTCTGCCAGCATGAGGAAACCGGCGCGATCGTCGCCGCGCTGACCACCTCACTGCCCGAACATGCCGATTCAGGGCGCAACTGGGACTATCGCTACTGCTGGATCAGGGATGCCTATTACACGGTGCAGGCGCTCAACCGGCTGGGCGCGCTCGACGTGCTGGAGGGCTATCTTGAATATCTGCGCAATATCGTCGATGCGGCCAAGGGCGGGCATATCCAGCCGCTCTACGGCGTCGGCGGCGAGGCGACGCTGGTCGAGCGGATCGAGACAAACCTGCCCGGCTATCGCGCCATGGGGCCGGTCCGCGTCGGCAACCAGGCCTATGAGCAGATCCAGCACGATGCATACGGCCAGATTGTGCTGTCCGACGTGCAGGCCTTCTTCGACACGCGCCTGTTCCGCATGTCGGGGGTCGAGGATTTCCACTCGCTCGAACGCGTCGGCGAGCGGGCCTGGGCCAAGTACGACCAGCCCGATGCGGGCCTGTGGGAGCTGCGCACCAAAAGCCATGTCCATACCTACTCCGCCGCCATGTGCTGGGCGGCGTGCGACCGCCTCGCCAATGCCGCGCAGGCGCTGGGCCTGGAGGAGCGCCGCGCCTTCTGGCAGGAGCGCGCCGACCTGATGCGCGAGACGATCGAGCAGTCGGCCTGGCGTCCCGAGACGCAGCGCATGTCGGCGACCTTCGGCGGCGACGATCTGGACGCCAGCATCATCCAGCTGCTCGACCTGCGCTTCCTGTCGCCCGACGATCCCCGCTTCCGCTCGACGCTGGATGCGGTCGAAAAGGGGCTGCGCCGGGGCAGCCATATGTTGCGCTATGCGACCGAGGATGATTTCGGCCTGCCCCATACCGCGTTCAACGTTTGCACCTTCTGGCTGATTGAAGCGTTATATGTGACCGGGCGTCATGCCGACGCCCGCGCGCTGTTCGAGGAGATGGTGGCGCGCTGCACCCCCGCCGGGCTTCTGTCCGAGGATATTGACCCGAATACGGGCGAGCTGTGGGGGAATTATCCGCAAACCTATTCGCTGGTCGGCCTGATCAACTGTGCCGTCCTGCTGAGTAAACCATGGAGTGCCGTGCGATGAGTCGCCTGATCGTCATCTCGAACCGGGTCCAGCCGCCCACCACCGGGCCAGGCGGAAATCAGGGCGGGCTGGCGGTCGCACTTCTCGCCGCGCTGCGCGAACAGGGCGGCATCTGGTTCGGCTGGTCGGGGGAGACCACCGAGGAGTTCAGCGGCCATATCAACTTCCAGCAGGGCGGCGGCGTCACCACCGCGACCATCGACCTGGAAGAACAGGATATCGACGAATATTATAACGGCTATGCCAACCGGACGCTGTGGCCGCTCTTCCACTATCGCATCGACCTGACCGAGTTCGAGCGCGACTTCGACTCCGGCTATGCCCGCGTCAACGAGCGCTTCGCCGATACGGTGCAGCCGCTGATCGAGCCCGACGATCTGGTCTGGGTCCACGACTATCACCTGATCCCGCTGGGCCATGACCTGCGCAAGCGCGGGTTCAAGAACCGGATCGGCTTCTTCCTCCACATTCCCTGGCCGCCGGTGCGGCTGCTGATGTCGCTGCCCAGCCATCGCAAGCTGGTGGAATCGCTCTTCGCCTATGACGTGGTGGGGTTCCATACCGAGGACTGGCTGGACAGCTTCCGCGACTATGTGACCAAGGAGCTGGGCGGCACGCTGGGCGAGAATGGCGCGGTGACGTGGAACGGCAAGACCATCCAGGCGATCCGCGCGCCGATCGGCATCGAGACCAAGGAGTTCGAGGAAGCCGCCAGCGGCCACGACGCCCGTTTCGCGCGCGAACGCATGTATATGTCGGCGACGGGTCGCAGCCTGATCGTCGGGGTCGACCGGCTGGACTATTCCAAGGGGCTGACCGAGCGGTTCCTGGGCTATGAGCGTTTCCTGGCGCAGAACCCGGAGCGGCGCGCGCTGGTCTATATGCTCCAGATCGCACCGCCCAGCCGCGAGAAGGTGAACACCTATCAGGAGATTCGCGCCAATCTCGACTCGCTGTCGGGGCGGATCAACGGCGAATATGCCGATATCGACTGGGTGCCGATCCGTTACGTGAACAAGGGGTTTCCGCGCCCGGTGCTGGCCGGCATCTACCGCGCGGCACGGATCGGGCTGGTGACGCCCTTGCGCGACGGGATGAACCTGGTCGCCAAGGAATATGTCGCGGCGCAGGACCCGGAGGACCCCGGCGTGCTGATCCTGTCGCGCTTCGCGGGCGCCGCCGAGCAGTTGAAGGACGCGGTTCTCATCAACCCCTACAGCGCCGAGGAAATGTCCGACGCGATCGTCCAGGCGCTGACCATGCCGCGCGCCGAGCGTATCCGGCGCTGGGAAAGCCTGATCGACAATGTCCGGCGCGAGGATGTGTTCTGGTGGTGTGAGCTGTTCCTCGCCGCGTTGCGCGGGGATGGGGTTGAGGCAGAGGCCAAGGCGATAGAAGCGGCGGCCCACTGATCCTCCCCGGCACGGGGAGGGGGACCGCCGCGAAGCGGTGGTGGAGGGGGATGGCCGCTCAGGACATCGCTCGAGGCACGCCCCCTCGACCAGCCTATGGCTGGTCCCCCTCCCCGTGCCGGGGAGGATTGGAATGCTCCAGCCGCCGCCGGGGCAACGCCTCGGGCATCTCGTGGCGGATATATTCCAGCAACCCCTCGCGAATCTCGCATCGCAGGTCGAACGCGGTCGAGGCGTCGCGCGCGGTCATCAGCCCGCGCACCTCGATCGAATCCGGCTTCACATCGGTCACCTGCATGTTGAAGAAGCGCCGGTCCCAGCGCGTGCTCGCCTCGACCAGTTCGCCCATCTTCTCGCGCAGGCGGGGAATGTCCGCCGCCGGATCGAGATACCAGAAGACCGACCCCAGCAACTGGCTGGTCTCGCGCGTCCAGTTCTGGAAGCTGTTCTCCAGGAATTTGGCGACCGGCACGACCAGCCGCCGCTCGTCCCAGATGCGGACCACGACAAAGGTCAGGTGGATCTGCTCGATCCGCCCCCATTCGTTATCGATGATGACCACGTCGTCGAGGCGGATCGGCTCGGTAAAGGCCATCTGTACGCCCGCGATCAGGTTCTTGAGCGCGGGCTGGGCGGCGGCACCGACGACCAGGCCTGCGATACCCGCCGAGGCCATCAGCGTGACGCCGATGGTGCGGATGCCAGGAACGCTCAACAGCATCAGGCAGACGGTCAGGAACACGATCAGGAAGATGCCGATCCGCCCCAATATCTGTGCCCGCGTCCGCTTGCGCCGGGCGCGCAGATTGTCCTCGACGCTGATATCGGCGCGTAGATAGACCACGCCCTGAAACGCGCGCAGCGCAGAGACTGCCAGCCAGCCAAGCAGCGCGGGCACACAGAAGCCCAATGCCTGCCGCCAGATTTCGCGCCCGTCGCTCGACATCGGCACCAGCCGCATCGCGAAGCTGACCGCGATGGCGATCGCCACCCAGCGCAAGGGCTGGCGGATATGTTCGAGGACCAGGTCATCACTCTGGCTGGCCGTCCGCCGCGCGGCGTGCCCGGCGATCCGCATCGCGACGGCGTGAGCCACCACCGCGATCAGGATCGCGACCGCAATGATCGTCAGGTTTTGAAGCCACAGCCATTCGGCCGGAATGTCGAGCGATCGAAGCCAGCGCATGGGATGGGAAAGGGTCAGGAGGGGTGAAGGTTCCTTGCGGGGGCGGGATTCCCTTGGCCTTCGACTGCGCTCGGGCTGAACGGGTCGAGGGACGAGTCCCACTCCCAACCTCCGTTCAGCCTGAGCGCAGTCGAAGGCCACGCCCCACCCCCTCCCACGACAAAA